>JBMFUH010000338.1:0-7125 GCA_049966735.1 Isosphaeraceae bacterium | reverse complement strand
CATCCGCCGCTGGATCGGTTCAAGAGTCCGGTCGCGCCACTGCTGGCGGCCCGGCAGGAAGGCCGATCGATTCCTGCCGCACGCGCGATTGCCGAAGCCCGGCCAGAACCCGCCGCGACCCGTCGTCTGCTCATCGAGACCTTCGGCAGCGTGCTGTCGCCGCTCAATGACACGGAACTTCAGGTCGAGCTCATCAAATGTCTGGATGTGCCGGTGGTCCTGGTTTGCTCCTCGGCCGTCGGGGCGATCGGCCGGACCCTCCAGTCGCTCGCGGCATTGCGGGCGCATGGCATTCGGCCCGTCGCCGTCGCGCTCTTGGGGCAGCCGGATGAATTTGCCATCGAGCAGATCGGTCGGCATTCTCCCGGGCTCGCGCTCTTCTGCCTGCGTTTGCCATCGAGCTGGGACAAGGACGGTGTTGCTGAAGCCGCGCGGGAACAGGCTGGAGTGCTGGATGCCTTGCGCGATCGAGTCTCCGCGGCGGCAGCGCCGGAGCCTGTACTGGTGGACACACTCGACCGCGACCGGCGGTTCGTCTGGCATCCCTACACGTCGTTGCGCGATCCGGCCAGTCCGCTGGTCACGGTGGCCGCGGAGGACGAGTTCCTCCGCCTGGCCGACGGCAGGCGCGTCATCGACGGCATCTCCTCGTGGTGGACGATCCTCCACGGGCACCGGCCGCCCGTGCTCATGACCGCGCTCGAGGAGGCATCTCGGTCGCTGGACCACGTCCACTTCGCCGGCGTGACGCACCCCTCCGCGGTCGCGCTGGCGGAACTGCTCCTCTCCACCGCGCCCTGGTCGGGCGGACGGGTCTTCTATTCGGACAACGGCAGCACGGCGGTGGAAGTGGCGCTCAAGATGGCCTATCAGTTCTGGTGCCATCACGGAGAGCCCGCGCGCACGTGGTTCATTGGCCTGGAGGGGGGCTATCATGGCGACACGTTTGGGGCGATGTCGGTCAGCCGCGACCCCCTCTTCTTCGGCCGGTTCGAGCCGCTGCTCTTTCAGGCCGAGCTGGTGCCGCCATCGGCGGAGCGGCTCGACGACGCACTCAGAAAGCATGCGGGGAAGGTGGCCGCCGTGATCGTCGAGCCGCTGGTCCAGGGGGCCGGCGGCATGCGGATGCACTCGCCCGAGGAGCTGGGCGAGATGGCCGCGGTGGCGCGGCGGCACGAGGTGCTCTTCATCGCCGACGAGGCGATGACCGGCGGCGGGCGCACCGGAACGCTCTGGGCGCATCAGGCGGCCGGCATCGCCCCCGACCTGATCTGCGCGGCCAAGACGCTGGCCGGCGGAGTGCTGCCGCTCGCGGCAACGCTCGCGTCACCCGCGTTGGCAGCCGCCTTTGACACCGCCGATCGCGGCCGGACCTTTTTCCACGGCCATTCGTTCACCGCGCACCCGCTGGCCTGCGCGGTGGCCGTGGCCAACTGGACGATGCTCACGAAGTCGCCCCCCTCGGCTCCGCGACGGATGGAACGTTTCTGGAACGAGGCCCTGGCCCCTTTGCATGATCATCCGCTGGTGCGAGAGGTCCGCATTCGCGGCATTATCGCGGCCTTGGAACTGGACTTGCCGGGCGGCTATCTGGCGCCAGTCGGCGCGCGGTTGCGGACGACCTGCCTGGACGAGGGGGTGCTGCTGCGACCCTTGGGCTCGGTGCTCTACGCGATGCCGCCGCTTTGCACATCCGACGAGTCGCTGGAACGGATCGCCACGGCGTTGCGCAAAGCCATCAACTCGTTGCCCTAGGATCAAGCCAATGATGGAGCACGGAATGACGGCAGACCAGTGGCGCGTATCTTCTCCTCACATGACGCGGGAACCATCTATGAATGACGTGATCGAAGAGCGAACGATCGAGGCGGGCTCTCTCTCGGGGCGCTGGAATGAGCTAGCAACGCGTGTACTCGAGGGGCACCGGCTCACCCAGGCCGAGGGGTTGGCGATCCTCCGATCGAGGGACGAGGAGATCCTCGAGGTGCTGGCGGCGGCGTATCGCGTGCGCTACCGCTGGCATGGCAACCGGGTCCATCTCAACTTTCTGGTCAACGCCAAGAGCGGCCGGTGCGCCGAGGACTGCGCGTACTGTTCCCAGTCGGGCAGGGCGTCGTCGGAGATCGCGAAGTACCCGTTGCTGGATTCTGAGGAGCTTTTCGCCGGCGCGAAGGAGGCGGCCGAGCGGCAGGCGGGCACGTACTGCATCGTCACCGCTCGCCGCGGCCCGACCGACGCTGAGCTGGACCGGCTCGCCGAAGTCGTCCCCCGGATCAAGCAGGCGTTTGGGCTGCATATCTGCACGTCTCTGGGCTTGCTCACTTCCGAGCAGGCGCTGCGTCTGAAGGCCGCGGGCGTCGATCGGGTGAACCACAACCTGAACACGAGCCGACGCTTTTATCCTAGCATCTGTACAACCCATACCTATGACGATCGGCTGGACACGCTGCGCGCCGTGCGCGACGCCGGGCTGGAAGTGTGTTCGGGTGGAATCATCGGCATGGGTGAGGAGGACGTCGACATCGTCGAGATGGCACTGGAGCTCGGTGCCCTGGAAGCCGAGAGCGTCCCGGTCAATTTCCTGATCCCGATTGACGGCACCGGTTTGGCGGATCGGCCGGCTGTGAACCCTCGCCAGTGTCTCCGTGTGCTCTGCCTGTTCCGGCTGGCCAATCCCAGGGGAGAGCTGCGCATGGCCGCGGGACGCGAGCTGCGGCTAGGAAGCTTGCAGCCCTTGGGGCTCTACGCGGCCAATTCCCTCTTCGTGGGCGACTACCTCACCACCCAGGGCCAGCCGCCCGCGGAAGACTACCGCATGATCAACGACCTTGGCTTCGAGGCCGTGCTCGAGGGAGCCGATGGATAATGAGCGCTGGATCGCACCCGTTCTCGAACAGTTGCGCGCGGACGATCGCGAACGCTCGCTCCACGTGCTGCCGCGATCGGGGGGCCGGTTCGCGATCGACGGTCGCGACTTTCTCAACTTTTCCTCCAACGACTACCTCAACCTCTCGAACCATCCGCGCGTCCAGAGCCGGGCCGCAGAGGCGATCTATCGCCAAGGCGCGGGGGCAGGCGCTTCTCGGCTCGTGACCGGCACGCTCGCCTGCCACGCCGAGCTGGAAGAGGCGCTGGCGGCCTGGCACGCTCGTCCCGCCGCGCTCGTGTTCGGCTCCGGCTGTCTCGCCAATGTCGGGCTCATCTCCTCGATCGTCGGCCGCGGCGATCTGGTCTGGGCCGATCGGCTGGTGCACGCGACGATCCTCGACGGCATCGTCCTCAGCCGCGCCAAGCTCAGCCGCTGGCCGCACAACGACATCGACCAGCTCGACAGGATGATCACGCGCGCGGCCGCGGCGCGAAGGCGAGACGAACGCTTTCTGGTGGTCACCGAATCGGTCTTCAGCATGGACGGCGACCAGGCGCCGCTGCGAGGAATCGCTGAAATCGCCAAGCGGCACGACGCCATGCTCTTGGTCGACGAGGCCCACGCCCTGGGCGTCTTCGGACCGGAGGGCGCGGGGCTGGTGCGCGAGCAGGGGCTGGTCGATGGAGTCAACGCGTGCACGGCCACGCTGAGCAAGGCGATGGGCAGCTACGGCGGCTTTGTCACGTGCTCCCGCGAACTCCAGGCGCTGCTGGTCAATCGCGCGCGAACCTTCATTTACAGTACGGGGCTACCGCCGCCCAGCGTGGGCGCTGCGCTGGCCGCGCTCGAGATCATTCGCGCCGAACCGGAGAGAGGACCGACCTTGCTGGCCCGCGCCGAGCGATTTCGCCGGCAGCTCCGCGATCTAGGCTTGAGCGTGATGAAGTCCGACAGCCAGATCATCCCCCTCTTGATCGGCGACAACGCGAAAACGCTGCGGCTCTCCGCGCGGCTCAGAACCATGGGCATCCTCGCGAACGCCATCCGCGAGCCCACGGTCCCGCGCGGCACTGCCCGGATTCGTCTCTCGGTGACCCTGGCCCACGGAGACGACGACCTGCGGCGCGCCACCCTGGCCATTGCCGAGGCGGCACGCCAGGAGGGAATTTTGTGAACACATCAGTCGACGTCACCCTGATTGCCGGCTGGGCCCAGACCGATCAGGCGCTCGCGCCCCTGGCCGAATCGTTGCGTACTGGTTCGTCTGGTGTCGTCCCCGACTTCCGCTCGGTGAGCTTGACGTCGACCGCCTCCTTGCTGGGCGAGGCGAAGGCGGGCGCTTGTCTTGCTGCCGACGAGAGTCCTTCCGCGTACACCGTCGCGCTCGCCTCCCGACTGAGGCGAGGAGAGCAGCCCGCGACCTTGATCGGCTGGTCGATGGGCGGGATGATCGCCCTGGAGACCGCGGTTCATTTCCCGGAGCTGGTGGACCGGCTGGTGCTCGTGAGCTCGTGCGCGGTATTTTCTCCTCCTGCCGAGGATCGAGGCGCGACGCCGACGCTGCCGGTCCGCGCGCTCGTCGTCGGGTTGCACCGCGACCGCCGCGAAACCTTGCGCAAGTTTTTCGCGCTGGTGTATTCGGAAACCGGTGACTCGATGCGGATCAAGGAAGACTTGAATCAGGCAATGAACATCGAACCGGAGGCTCTTTTTCACGGCCTGCGCACCCTCCAACGATTCGATCTTTGCCCGCGGCTGTCGGCCGTCAACGTCCCGACACTCCTCATTCACGGCCGGCAGGACCAGGTCATCTCGTTCCGGGCGAGCCAGTTGCTCGTTGACGGCATCGTCGCCAGCACGTTGCTGCCCGTTGACGAGGGAGACCACGGCCTCCCTGTGACGTCCCCGGAACTTGTAGCCGCCGCCGTCGCGCGTTTCTTGAGCGGGGACCAACTTCCTGTATGAACGACAACACTTCGACGGAGGTCCACTTCTCACGCGCGGCTGCTTTGTATCATGACCGCGCCGAGTTGCAGCGGACCGTCGCCGGCCAGCTCCTGCACTTCTTGAGCAAACCACTGGAGGCCGGGCGGATCCTCGAGCTGGGCTGCGGCACGGGCTTTCTCACGGCCCATCTTCGTGAGGAATTCGCTCATGCGCAGATCGACGCAATCGACATCTCGGGCCCCATGATCGAGCAAGCGCGCAAGTTGCTCGGGCCGAGCGAACAGATTCGCTGGCAGGTCGGCGACGTCCGGGACTACCAGGCGCCGGCCCTTTACGACCTGATCGCCAGCAGCTCCTCGCTCCAGTGGATGCAGCCGCTCGACGAGCTGTTTTGCCGGCTGGCTAGGTGGCTGAAACCGGGAGGCCGGTTGCTCTGCTCGCTGATGGTCGAAGGGACGCTGGGAGAGTTGCACCGCCTCCGCGGGGAGATCGCTCCGCACAAGAGCCCTCGCGACCGGCTGCCGACCATCGCGGGTACGACCACGGCCTTGCGGCATGCCGGATTCCGTATAGCTCGGTCCGAAGAAGAGATTTTGCAGACGACGCACCCGAGCGTCGCGGATCTGCTCCGTTCCATCCGCGCTCTGGGCTTCACGGGAGGGCCGCTGGCCACGTCATCGCCCCTGCTCACGCGCGGAGAGCTGAAACGGCTGGCGGAGCGATATACACTTACATGTGCCCTGCCTTACGGAAAAATAACCGCGACGTACGTTGTGTATTACTTCGAGGCGATGAAGCTGATCACCAGTTGAAGAAGCGGTACGGATCGTCCCACTCCACAGGGATATCGAGATCGTACGGGTCGAGCCAGCACGGGAGTCTTCTTCAAGACGATTTGTGATCCTGCGGCCCTTCTTCTTGGGGTTGCGGCGCCTCGTCCGGGTGTCCTGCCGTCGTGGCCAGGTCGCCCAGTTGCTCGAGACTCCGGGCGAGAGCGACTGCACGGTCGAGATGCGCTGGAGCGCAGTCAGCCAGCCGCCTGGCGATGCTCAGGCTGATTTGATAGTGCTGTTTCGCCTCATCGAGCGCGCCGGCCGACCGTTCCAGGTCGCCCATCTCCTCATGGCTGATCGAGAGATCGTGCGCGAATTCCCTACTTTCGGGGAACGAGGCGACAAGCCGGTTAAGAAATCTCAGGCCCTCTGTGTGATAACGCCGGGCGCCCACCGGGTCGTCCAGCATCTGGGCCAAAGTCCCCAGCCGCTGGAGGCAGCGGGCGAGGAAGAACGCGTGCTCGGCGTCATCTGGCTGGGTCTGGAGTCGCTCGCGGAAGGAATCGACGGAAAGTCTCCAGAGTTCGCGCAGATCGAGCGTACGGCCCATCTTGATCAGCGGGTCCGCGATCCGGTCGGCGAGACTCAAGCCCCCGCGATCCCCCTGGGCGATCCGGCTCAGAGCCGCCTCGCGGAGGCAAAGCAGCTCCCACTCCGGCACCAGGTCGGCAGGCTGGCTCGCAAGCAGCTCGCCACGCGCATCGGTGTACTCGTTGATAGTCTTGATATATAGTGTATCAACATAGAACTTCATTCGTTTTCGGACCAAGCCTTGGACCAGCCGTTGAATTCTTGCCGGAGCGGCACTGGCGGACGAATCCGAGGGTTGATCCGCGGTCGCCGGCACAATCAACCGCAGCCGCTCCAGGCGTTCGAAAGCTCCGGCGATCGGAGCGACGACGGTTCGGGACGTCCGCTGGTCTCCGATGGGTTCGCTCGTCCGAGGTTCCGCGATGGCGCTGGCGTGCGGCAAGTGGTGGGCGCGATCCCCTTCCGGGAAGTCACGGAGGAGCAGGTCGTGCAGCCAGGTGAGCGGCAGGCGATCAGCCGGCAGCAATGCCGCATACTCCATGGCCCGCGATTCGAGGGCTGACAGGGAGGCCAGGATTGGCTCGAGCAGTCTGGCGATGGCGTCCTCCACGCGCTGGATCTTGTCGTCGACAGATCCCGGGGCACTCAAGTTCTCCAGGGTCAGGGCACTGTCTTGATCGAGGCGGGACAGGAGCGCGACGTAAGAAAGGTTGAATTCACTCAGCAAGACGCCGGCCAGTTCGGTTGCCAACGCATGCCCGCCCAGGCGACGAGCGATCGCGCGCGCCGCCCTGGATTCAGCGTCTTCAGGAGAATCAGAGACCGGTCGAACGGTCCGCAGCAGCGCCAGGGCATCGTGCGACGAGAGCACGCCCACCGGCAAGGAGCGCAGGCCCGGCAGGCTCGCGGAGTCCAGGCGGGTCGTGACCAGCACGTGGATGTGGT
>JBMFUH010000337.1:0-7130 GCA_049966735.1 Isosphaeraceae bacterium | reverse complement strand
CGACTCGGCGCGCGGGACAGGATGGCCCTTCGTCGAGCGCCGACACGAGGGAACAGCTCAAACCTTCGTCGAAGGAAGCGATACGCTCTGGCTCCCGACGTGATGGAGAACGGTGTGGTTCCAAAGGTCCAGGTAAGGTTCTTGCTTGTCCGTGCCGTCGAGGCCTGCACGCAAATCCTCATCTCTGGGTCTGCCGTCAACACTTCCTGTCGCGAGCAAAACTCCCTTGCGCTTTCATGCGACGCCTGCGAAATAAAGTTGATGTGTTCCAGAAGGCCATTCGGCCAGCCGAATTCAGCCATGACGTTCCTCCCTCCTCTCGGCTTCGCTCGAAGTTCTTACCAGGAAGGGATAGTCTCCGATCTCAATGTCGTTCACCAGAATGTGGAAGCGATAGATGCCAACTTGCGTGAAAGGGATACCAAATAGGCTGAAGGAAGCATCGACATTGCTACCAAGTTCGGCAAACTCGCGAGTTGAAATCTTCGGCCTGGAACGAATGGTGGGAGTAATACCGAGATCCGATTCATCCGGGGACGTCAAGCTTAGCTTAATCTCATACTCATTTTCACACTCTTCTGCTGAAAAATGAATGCGAGCCATAACGGCGATCGCCGGGAAAATGGTGGGCACCGATTGGACCAGCAACCCGTCAATACCTCCGCCCAAGACGAAGAATCGACCGTCGCGTCCAACTTCAGCACCGTTCGCAAGAAATGCAAAACGCAGGTTCATACGGTTCCAGTGACAGACGCCCCCGAAGTCACAAGCTCTCCTCGTTTCTTCGACAAGCCATCTGAATAATAAGCAGTCCAAGTTCAAGTGTCACGAGATCGTGGCGTCAATTCAACGATATGGCAAGCGAGCGACCAGTATCGGGGAAATCTTCTCCCGAAATCGCAGGCCACTCCCTAGTCCGCAGCAGATCTGTTGCGTACGGGATATCCGTGTGGTCTGTATAACTGATTCATCGCGCCGCTGCCCAACCGCCGCATCCGGGACGGAATAGCAGTCCGGTTGCTGGATCTCCGGTTCCTGGTACGCTCGCCTGGGGGGGACAGCCCAGACGACCGCCCAGGCGATCTTGTTGACGTCAGGCGTCCACTACTGTTAGCAGGGGACCATCGAGATAGACCGAAACCGCCCCTTCCAACGTCAGCAACTTGGCTCCCTGATGACCACTGGCAGCAACATAACGCCCAAGGTCTTCGCACAACGTCGACAGTTCACCTGTCTCGAGATCGAACCTCATCACAGGAGGGGGATCTTGCTGGAGATCGAGATAGTAGTATTCCTCCCCGCCGTCGTGGCCTATCATCAGATGATGTCGTGACGGGACCAACCTCCCTTTGCGATGGTGAAGCGCGAAGTGCCCGTCAAGTCCCCGGATTCGCATTGATGACCCAGTCAGCATTGTCAGGCAACATGCAGTCATAAGGGAAGTCATCCGTGTCGAAGGGGTAGTTTTGCATTGTGCTTCGATGCACATCAGGCAGTGAGATTCCTAATACTTTCTCGATCCGGTCGAGATCCCCATGGGTCATTCTGGGTCCTCCTCGTCTTGAGAATCTGAAGCCTCATCGAGACTTTCTTGGCAAGGTCTTTGTGTTGGGCCGGCTGGCCGTGCCGATCAAGTTCTCTCACGAACTAGTTATCATCATCTACGATGTGCCAGCGAAGTCATCCCGACCCTCGGCCGCGACCATCTATGGATAAGCCCCAGAGGGGCCGGCCACATACCATCGCGATCGGTCATCACGGTAATCATCCACGGCCCGTTGCTAATTCCCAGACTGGTCCCGCGATCGTCCCTCGACCGTCGGCTCCGCGACCCGCACGGGCCGATGGCGAGGGAGCATCGAGCGGAAGTCTCCGAGATTGTACGGGCCGATATAGGGCTGGCTCAGGTCGACCTCGCAGACGACGACCGTGCCCCATCGCTGAGCCTGACTGATCGGCTTGCCCGAACGATCGAACACGGCCGTGAGCATCCAGCCGTCCCGCGGATCCATGAACGTGCTGCTCACGAGGAAGACGTGGTTCTCGCAGGCGCGGGCCTGGGCCAAGAGCGGGTTGCAGCCATACACCGGCCAGGCGATCACCTCGGCGCCGCGATTCGTCAGTTCCCGCGCGACTTCGGGGAAGAAGCCATCGTAGCAGACCATCAGCCCAAGCTTGCCGAACCTCGTGGTGAAGACCGGATAGTCCCTCCCCGGCGCGACTCCACTTTCGACCTCGCCATGCGGCAGGCAGACCTTGCGGTACTTGCCAATCAAGTTGCCGTCGGGGCCGAGCAGCACAGCCGTGTTGTACGCCAGATGCCTGTCTCGCTCGTAAAGGCTGAGCACGATGTAGAGATGATGCTGCCTGGAGAGCTGACCGAAGAACTCGGTCGTCGGTCCCGGAACAGGTTCCGCGACGTCGTGCGGCTTCTTGTTCACGCCGACGCTGGAGATCGTCTCGCCTAGCACGACGAGATCCGCCCCCTGTTTCGCGGCCTCCGCGATGTATGGTACGCACTCCTCGCGGTTCTGTCGGACCGATCGGCCTGTCGGCTTGTAATGAACCGCGGCGAGCCTCGCTTTGCGGGGGACAGGCGCGGCGGCTTTCGTGAGTCGGACTTCGCTCCATTCCACTCGTCCGTCCGGCGCCCATTGCAGGTGCAGCTCGATCACCGCACGTGTCGCACGCAACGGGGCATGGTAGGTGCCGGCAACTGTGGTCCAACCTTGCGGATCGGTCGCGCCGTCGGTGGGATGTTCCGGTTCGGCCCACCAGACCGGACGCACATCCGCTTCGACACCCTTCGGTGGATTGGCGGGAACCGCTTTCCCGGCATCATCCCGCCAGAGGATCCGCACCAGCGCGCTGCGGCGTGGCACGATCACGCCGGAGGTCTTCCGGACAGCGTGAAAGCCATAGAACTCCCCCGGTCACCGGGTATGACGTCTGAAACCAGCCGTCCAGGCCCTCGCGGTGGTCATGAGTGATCACCAGGCTGCCGTGCCGCGCCGGCCCGCCAGTCGAATTGCAGGAGAACTCGGGGCGGATCTCATCCCTCGGTGCGTGAACCGTCCAACCGGAGGGAAGCGACAGCTTACCCTGGTGCGCTCTGTCGGTCCTGGCGCTCGGCGGTCCATCCGCGTATGCGCCGACGACGAAGCACGATAGGGCGGCAAGGGTCCACACCACGAGACCATGTCTGAACGGACTTCGCATCATACACCTCCCTACATCGGCCGGTCGAAGCCGGCATTCGCGGCGGACGAGATCCAGTACCGCCGCGACACGCCATTACAGTGCACTATCGACGCCGCCGCAGCCGCGCAATGCATCATCTTCGGGATGTTCGGCGTCCGGGCAGAGTTCAACGGCGACCTGCGCGTCAATCCGACCCCGCCTGCCTGCGCCCCGCAAATGGAGTTGAAAGGCCTGCGGCTCCGCGGACGCCTGCTCGATATTCGCGTCGATGGCCGAACGTACGAGATCCGCGCAGGGCCGCGGCGAATTCGTCAGACCATCGGACAGCCAACGGTTCTTCCCGCTTGGTAGGAGCTTCCGCTCGACCTCCGGCCCGGACCGGCCGGTCACGTGGCCCGCCATGAGGCTTCGCCCGTGACCGGCGCATCGCTCATTGCGTTCCCCGGACGATTCGCCCGGGACGACCTGCCGTACTCAATATTCCCGCGTCTTGGTGATGCCCGGGCTGGGAACGGGGTACTTCCCGTTCTTATCGGCCTGCAAGGGCGCGGGCGAGTCACTGGTCAGCTTATCGAGACCAGGAGCAAACTCATGTTTGCAATTAAGCATATCGTTGTAGGTAATCTCCTGGCCCGTGTGAGCGGCCATGCGACCCATCGAGGTCACGAGGCTCGCCTCGACACCCCGCTTCACCTCGTTGTACGGCTGGTTTTTCCGGATGGCGTCGATCAGGTCGTTCCATTCGTTCTGGTAAGGATCCCGCTCCTCAGGCTTGATCTTGGACTCCCAGACCAGGTCCGGGCGCTTCAGGCTTTGCGTCTTGTAGATGCTGGAGGGTTGGCCGATATCGCCCGCCTTGGAGACGATCGCCGAGCCCTTGGTGCCGTGCAGGTAGCTCGCGTAGCGATTCTCACATCCGTCCATGCAGCGCCCGTCGAAGACGTACTTGGTCCCGTCGGCATACGTGTATTCCACGGCGTACGAGTCGAAGTTCTGGTCGATGTACGTGATCCCCTCCGGGCTCTGGCGATAATGGCGACCACCTGTCGCTTCGGCCTTCACCGGCCAGGCGTTCTTCATCCAGCAGAGGTGGTCGATCACGTGGATGTAGAAATCGCTGTAGTTCCCGCCGCTGGCCCAGAGGAAGCTGTGGAACCGTTGAATCTGGTACATCAGTTCATTGGTTCCTCGGGGGACGGGGAAGGAGTGGAAGTACCCGCCCGGCCCGTGCATCCGGTAGCCACGCTGGAAGATGATCTCACCGATCGCGCCATCGTGCACCCGCTTGGCCAGTTCTTGCATGGCCCGGCTGTGCCGGGACATCAGGCCGACTCCCACCTTGAGGTTCTTCTTCGCCGCAGCCTCACCCAGCGCGAGCATTCGCTTCGACGTGGGCCCATCAACCGTCACCGGTTTTTCCATGAAGACGTTCAGGCCCTTGGCAATCGCGTAGGTGAAGTGCACCCAGCGGAAGGCCGGCGGGGTGGTGAAAATGGCCACGTCGCCCGGCTTCAAGCAGTCCATCGCCTGCTTGTAAGCGTCGAGCCCGATGAACTGCCGCTCGACGGGCACGTCGACCTTGCCGCGCAGCTCCTTGTCGCCGTGGAGGTTCTTGTAGCTCCTCCAGAGCTTCTCCTCGAAGACGTCGGCCATGGCGACGAGTTTGATGGGGCCGCACTTGGTCGACAGCGCGTTGGCGGCCGCTCCCGTGCCACGCCCGCCGCAGCCGATCAGAGCCACCTGGATCAGATCGGTTCCCGCCGCGTGAACCGAGGGGATGGCCACGCTGGCAAGGGCGGATGCAGCCGCCAGGCGGCCGGTATTCTGGAACAATTCGCGGCGTGAGGAAACTGGACGGTTCGCGTCCCTCATGATCGGGCTCCGATGCTGGAGGGTCCGGACCCCGCGGTCGGGTGAGCGGGACCCCAAAGTGGTAGGTGGGAAATCCAGGTTGGATCGCCAGACGCGACGATCTCGAGTATCTGGAACGTATGGCCGCGCGTACCCCTCTGTCAAGGTGGTACGTGGCGAGTAGGCAGCGGGCAGTGGGAAGTGGGAAGTACGGTATGGTGGGCATTGCCCAGCCGATACCTGCACCGCTCGTGCCGCGTCGTGGGGAACAAGATTCCGATCTTGTCCTTTTTTCAGAACGCAAGCATCAAGAGACAAGATCGGAATCTTGTCCCACGAAGAAGGGGCCGGCTGGCCCGCGGAAAACGCGCCCAGTCTCACGACTGCCCGCTGCCCACTACTGACCGAGCAGCGAATTGCCAGGTATGATCGGAAGACTGGCGGGCATGAGAGGCTGACAAGTTCATACAGGAGCCAGGAACATGGCCATTGCCGGTATCCGCAGAAACCCCAGGCAACGAGGGAACAGAGGACCCCAGACGCACGCGCTTCTTGATCCTTCGCGTCGCGTCCGATCTCCGAAGCGGCGACGAACCGCATTGGCCCTGACGGGTCCGGTCATCGTCATGCTGGTGTGTTCCTGGGCCGATGTGGAAGGGCAAAGCCCTCCGGCCGCGTCGGCGAAGGGCAAGGCGCCTGCCGCGTCGGAGGGACCGAAATACCTCCTCTTCTGGTCTTCCCCCGAGAAGGCCGGGGAACTGGCCGAGCGGGTCGGCCTGAAGGGCGACGGCAAGACTCGGCTTCTGGGCTTCGGCCTTCCCAATCCGACCTTTGAACTCGAGGCGCAATTGCCCAGCCGCATTCGCGGTGCGTTCGCCGCGGCGCGCGAGCACGACATGGCCGTGATGCTCCATTTCGATTTCCATCTTGCCTGGAAGAACCGCCCGGACCTCTGGAACTGGTTCGATCCGAACAAGCCGGGATACGACCCGAACAACAAGGACAACGTCGAGTGGCACGGCTGGGACGGACCGCCGAACAAAGTGCGCTACATTGACCACGGTGTGCTCGAACGCGTGGCGCCGAACATGTGCTTCACGAGCAAGAAGGTCCGGGCCGAGGTCACGCGGATCGTCTCCAAAATCATCGGGCCGGTCCTGCGCGAGGAGATCGCGAAACTCAAGGCGGAAGACAAGGAAGCCCTGTTCGCGGGAGTGCTGGTGGGTTTGGAGCCAGCGATCGACGACTACTCCCAACCGAACGCCGAGGTCGCGAAATTGATGAAGGAAGACGGCGTGCCCGCGACTCCGCTCGGCTACCGGGCGCTCCTGGATCGTGGCTTCAGCGCGAACAAGCCACCGGACGATTTCCGCAAGGCCCTGGCGCAGGTCATTCAGGAAACCATCGCCTTCTGGTGCGAGCAGTTCGTCGCCGCGGGCATGCCCTCGGAGAAGCTCTATCCCCACGTCGCCGCCCCCGCGCCCATCGAGATGACGAACGCTCCCATCTGGACGGCCTTCAACAAATACTCCCGCCCCGGCTGGACGACCTATGCGGTCGAGGTTCTCGGGGAGAGCTTCAAACCTCTCTATGACGAGTTGGAGCAGCACGGGAATCCCGCCTGGGCGGGCGTGGAGGCCAACGCGGGTATGCCCGGTTCTGGCGTGGACTGGGAAACCTACCTCGCCTGGCACTATGACCATGGCTGCGTTCTCGTGGCTGTGAATATGGGCGCCACAGGTGAAGATCTCCCCAGGCGCCTCCGGGACAGCGCCTTCGGTCAGGAAGCGATCGCGGCCTACCGCAAGTTCTTGACGGGACAACCGCTGGTGGAGAGGCCCGTCTCCAGAGACCGGCCCGAGCTCCGCATTCAGGCGAAGATGAAGCGGGTGCGCGCCGGGGTTGAGCGATGGCTCAAGAGCGGCAAGGACCCAAGGGCCGTGGCCAAGCTCATGGAAGGCGCCCAGCCGCTCGCCAACGCCGGAAAGCTCCACGACCTGGAGAAACTCGTGGACCAGGCGCTTCAGATGCTGGGCGAGGCCGAGAACGTGCCCGACGTGAATCGTCTTGTTCTCAAG
>JBMFUH010000336.1:4482-7155 GCA_049966735.1 Isosphaeraceae bacterium | reverse complement strand
GAGCGAATCCGGCCCTGGTTTTGGGTGGGCCTGGCCTGGGGCGGGGCGATGCTCAGCAAGTACCACGCCATCTTCCTGCCGGCCGGAACACTGCTCTTTCTGATCCTTTCCTCGCCCGGAAGGCGGGTTCTGGTCAGGCCCGGGCCGTACCTGGCAGTCGGCATCGGGTTCCTTGTCTTCAGCCCGGTGGTCCTCTGGAACGCGCGCCATGGCTGGATCTCGTTCCTGTTCCAGGGAGGGCGAGCGGTGGGAGGGTTTGTACCGCGGCCCGATTATCTCGCGACCGCCATCCTGGCGCAGGCCGGTTACTTCTTTCCCTGGATCTGGATTCCGCTGGTCATCATCCTCTTTCGCCTTATCCGGGATTGGAAGCATCTCGAACGCGCTGACGAGCGGCTGGCCGTCTGCCTGGCGGCGGTCCCCTTGGGCGTGTTCACGATGGTCGCCTGTTTCCGTCCAGTCTTGCCCCACTGGGGACTGATCGGTCTGACCTCGCTCTTCCCGATGCTGGGGCTCGCGTGGCATCGTCAACTGGCTTGCCACCCCGAATCCGCCAGGCGCTGGCTGGCGATCGCCGCCGGCTTCTCCATCGTCTTTCTGGGCCTGACCATCCTCGAGCATCACACGGGCTGCTTTCAGCGCGGAGGCGATCTCCGCTACAGCCCCATTGACGCGCGCACCGATCCCACCGCCGACCTCTACGGCTGGGACAAGGTCGCTTCCCGGCTCGAGCAACTCGGGGTTCTCGACGATCCGAATACGTTTCTGTTCACCAGGGCCTGGTACCAGAGCGCTCAGATCGCACACGCGACCCGGCTCAAGCGGCCGGTTCTTTGCTACAACATCGACGACCCGCGTGGCTTCGCGTTCTGGAGCAAGCCCGCGCAGTGGGTAGGGCACGACGCCGTCATGCTTCTTATCAACGACGAATTCATCCCGGTCTCCTTCTATGAGCGCTGGTTTGACCGCGCTATTCCGCTGGCGGACTTCACCATCGACCGCGGGGGCAAACCGCTGCGGCGGGTGCAGGTGGTCCGGCTCTTGCATCAGCGCCTGGCATTTCCCTTCGATTTCTCGCCCGAGCGGATCGCGGCCCGGCAGCGGCTTCGGGCCGGCGTTCATCCGCTCGGTCAGCCACCGCGGACGGCCGGTGGAAACGACCCCGAACGGCCCAGAAGACGCTGACGTAGCGAAAACTGGTAAGCGCTCGCCAGTTGGTGCGCGGCCATTGGCCAGGCGGGGCGGTCCTGTCCGGCACGAGGGCTGTCACGCCCCCGTCCTGGCGCACCAACTGGCGAGCGCTTACAAAAAATCGCTGCCAGGGGGAGAAGGTGTCCCGGCCTGCCGGGACGGATGAGGGTCTTTCCAGGCTGATGCGCGGCCGCCCCCGCCAGCGTTTCGTGGTCCGAAACAAAAACAGAAACGGGACAAAAGGCCGTCACCGAGAACGTGTGTCAAGCTCAGGTTCGCATCAGCCTAGTTCAGGAGTGGGTCAAGGAACCGTCTCAGAGAAGCATCCCCAAAACGAGGAAGCCCAGCGAGCCGAGCAGATTGATGATGCCCAGAACCAGCCCGGTGATGGCCCAGTTGCCTTGCAGCCGGGCGTGCACCGCCAGCGCGAGGCCCGTGATGCTGCCGACCAGGACCGTTGCCGTGAGCATGTACCAGATGACGAGCGGGATCATCCCGGTGGTCAGGTTCGCCAGGCCGATCACGACGGGGAAGATGAGACTCAGGAGCACGATCGTCGCCAGGCCGAGCACGCCGCTGGCGAGGGCTGCTTTTCGCCTGGGCGCCACACGCGGGCTCGCGGCGGGCCTGGCGCTGGCGACAACTGGCCGGGGATGAGCGGCCGTCTCGCCGGTCTCCTCGGGCAAGTAGGCCTCCGGCGGGTCGAGCCGGGCCAGGATGGCCAGTACATCCTCTCGCGTCGGCTCGTCGCCGATCCGCTCCTGGAGCAGCTCGAAGATCCGGGACTCCACTTCGCGGACGATCTCCAGCCGCTCGGCGCGGGGCAACCGCCCCAGAAGCATGCGGTCGATCGTATCGAGCCGCGAGTCGATGAGCATTTGCTGCGCTTCCGCCACCCGGACCGAGGTCATCGTCGTCATCTGTGCGCTCCTTCTTGTCGACGTGAAGAAAAGATCAAGCAAGCAATCCTGAAAGTGACGTCGCCACCGTCTTCCAGTTCTCCGCCAGCTCGCGGAACCGCTGCTGGCCGCTGGCGGTCAGCCGATAATACCGCCGCGAGGGGCCGGCCGGCGAGGGCTCGGTGCGAATCGCCAACGCCCCCTCGCGGGCCAAGCGGGTGAGCACCGGATAAACCGTGCTCTCGGTGAATTGCAACCCGGCCAATCCCTGAAGATGCTCGACGATCCGGTAACCATACGTCTCGCCGCGCGCGATCACGGCCAGCACCGCCAGCTCCACCAGCCCCTTGCGCAACCGCGTTTCCCAATGGCCCATGACACCTCCTTCGCATCCCCAGCTACTACGTTTCGCATAGTAGCAAAACCGGGGTGGGTGTCAAGCTCCCCTCGTGGGACAATCCCTGGCGCGCCGGGGCCCATCTTGTCATCCGGAAGAGTGGCCAGAGCGCCGAACGGTTGCCCCTCCGGCCGGGGAGCCAGAAAAGCCCACGCCGCCGGCCTCGACCGAGGTATCGGCCTTCGG
>JBMFUH010000336.1:0-4472 GCA_049966735.1 Isosphaeraceae bacterium | reverse complement strand
CGCGGCTCAATCGGAGGGATGAAGGCGGCATCCGGAACCAGGGGAACCGCCGCCGGCATCCCCAGGTTGGGCATCCCCACGTCTTCGGGCTGCTTTCCGGCCTTGATCCGGTCGTGGGCCGTTCCATACCAGACCCGCTGGGCGACGCGCCTGGTCGGATCGTAGCGCAGGCCGGGTGTCAGATCATAAAACATGATGCCGAAGTCGCAAACCTTCTCCCAGCACCACGGAGTCAGCCGAAAATGCCTGACACACTCGGCCGGATCGATCACGACGGGCGCGCGCCCCTCCGGCCAGCCGAACCACTTTTGATCGTGGATCGCCAGCAAGACCGCTTGCGCCAGGGCGATCTGTCCCCGCAGCGACGGGTGAACGGCGTCATGAAACAGATGGTCGTCCAAGAGGCCATGGTAGCCGATCTTGTGAAAATAGTCCTGTCCGTCAATGAGTGTGCGGCGATGCCGTGCGGCGACGCGGCGATAGACGTCCTGAAACACCGGCAAGCAGCGCTCGGGGAAACCGTCCAGCTCGCGCGCCGAGATGGAGTGCCGGTACGCCTCCTCCCAGCGGCCGGAACGGGCCAGCAGCCAGGCGACGCGATAGTGCAATTCGGCGAAACCGGGATATCGGTTCAAGAGCGCTTGGTAGACCGCCAGGCTTCCTGCCGGATCGCTCTCTTCGCGCTTGCGTGCCGCCAGGAACTGGCGAGCGAACTGCTCCCGCTGGGACCGCGTCGTCCGTGGCGGCAGGCAAGAGCGGTTTGGCTCGTAATCGAAGTCGTTGGCCGGCGGCACGATCAGGATGGGCTTGGCATGCAGTTGCTCGGCGTACGAGACCATGGCATCGAGCCTGCGCTCGAAATCGCGCAAGAGGATTTGCAGCTCTTCCTGTGTGTAGACGGGCTCGTCGACCAGCGTGCGATACCCAAGCGGCGGCGGCGGCAGCGCGACGTGGCACTTGTTCAGCTCTTCACGGATCAACCAGCAGATCGGTGAGCAGCTCTCAACCGCCTGGATCAGAGTGTCCCGGAGACCAGGCAAATGGCCGTCGGCATAGTGCTGAACCTGGCGCGACCAGGGAAACCGCGCGGTGAATTCATTGTGCCCCGCGTAAATCACGAACAGGTCCGGACGACGGCGTATCTTGGCCAGCCGCTGGTGCTGCATCTCCAGCGTGTCGCCGGAATTCGCCAGGATCGTGTAATGAAACCGGCGTTCGGGGATGATCTTCTCGAGCTGCCACGTGACCATGTTGGCGATCGACAACCACCAGTTATAGGGCACGCCTTCCGCGCTGCTCTCCCCGACGACCAGGACCTCGATCGAGCCGTCCTTGTCGTCCTCGGCAAACTTGACGGGAAGTTTCACCTCCTCGGGCGGAGCGGGCAGCCTCGGCTGCTCTTCCTCCTGCCCCGCGGAGTCGAGACCGCCGACGGGCAGCGCGGAGGCCCGGTGCGACCAGCTCCACCACACCCCGGCGACAGCTTCCGACACGAAAAGAGACAAGAGCAGCGACACGGCAAGGAGCAAAAGACGGGCCCGCCTCGGGCAGGGCTGACGCCGCTTTCCGGCGCGATGGACCAGTGTACCGAGCAGCGGAATCGCGACCACCAAAGCCAGCGCGATCACTCCATAGGCGATCTCGTACGCCAGCAGGAAGACCAGCCGCATTCGCCAGAGCGTGCGGGGCGCGAGGTGGTCCTCGAGATAGAAGTGGACGCCGACGAGCGCCACAATGGAAATCGCGATCGCCGCGCCGATTGCCGCCGCCCGGGCGAACCGCCGCACGTCTTCCCTGCTCACAACCCGAGACATGAATCCTCCGCGGAAGTCAGGACCGCGGACCATCGTGCCAGCCGATCGAACCGGATGCAAGAAACGACAACCCTTGCGTTGCAGGATACCGCGCCGGCGGCCTCATGCCGGGCCGTTGCCACTGGCGCGAACAACCGGACACGGTTTCGCGTCCCAGATTTCCCGGGCATATTCGAGGATGGTGCGGTCGGACGAGAACCGGCCGCTGCCCGCGACGTTGAGGACGGCCTTGCGAGTCCACTCCGAAGGATTGTCGCGGTAGAGAGCGCCGAGGCGCTCCTGGGCCTGGGTATAGGATTTCAGGTCGGCCAGATGCATGTAGTGATCGCCATGGGTGAGGAGCGTATCGCGCAGCGGATCGTAGAGGCCCTGAACGCCGCGATTGATCTGGTCGCTGAAGAGCAGGTCGAGGGCGCTCCGAGCCTCAGGTTCGTGGTCGTAGTGCCAGTGCGGGTTGTACCAGGAACGGTTCGAGGCAACCTGCTCCGCGCTCAGGCCGAAGAGGAAGAGGTTCTCCTCGCCGACCTCCTGGGCGATCTCGATCGTGGCCCCGTCGCGGGTGCCGATGGTGAGCGCGCCATTCATCGTGAATTTCATGTTGCTCGTCCCACTGGCCTCGTATCCGGCGGTCGAGATCTGCTCCGAGACGTCGCTGGCGGGGATGAGCCGTTCGGCCAGCGTGACGCTGTAGTTGGGCAGGAAGACGACCTTGATCCGCCCCCGAACCTGGGGATCGCGGTCGATCGCCCGGGCGACGTCGCTCACGAGCTTGATCATCAGCTTGGCCAGCCGGTACGCCGGAGCGGCCTTGCCGGCGAACAGAAACGTCCGCGGCGGCGGCTCGAAACCCGGGTCGCGCTTCAGCCGGCTGTACAGGACCATGATGTGCAGCACGTTCAAGAGCTGGCGCTTGTATTCGTGGATCCGCTTCACCTGGCTGTCGAAGATCGTGCTCTCGTCCAGATCGATCTGGTATTCGCGCTTGACCCACCTGGCGAACCGCTCCTTCGCCGCCAGCTTGGCCGCGCGAAATCGATCGCGAAAGCCGGTGTCGTCCACCAGCGATTTCAGTTCGCTGAGCCGATCGAGGTCCGTCACCCAGTCTTCTCCCAGGGCCTCGGTGAGCAAGCTCGCCAGATCGGGATTGGCCAGGAGCAGCCAGCGGCGCGGGGTCACACCGTTGGTCTTGTTGCTGAACCGCTCCGGGAACATCTGGGCGAAGTCGGCGACCGTCTTCTCGCGGAGCAGGCGGCTGTGAATCTCGGCGACGCCGTTGGTGCTGTGCGTGCCCACGATCGCCAGGTTGGCCATCCGCACCTGACGTACCGGGTTCTCCTCGATCAGGCTCATCCGCCGCAGCCGGTCGAGATCGCCAGGATATGCCGCCTGAACATCGCGGAGAAATCGCGCGTTGATCTCGTAGATCAGTTCAAGATGACGCGGCAGGAACAGCTCGAAGAGGTCGATCGGCCACTTCTCGAGCGCCTCGGGCAGGAGGGTATGATTCGTATAGGCCAGCGTGCCCTTGGTCAGCTCCCAGGCCTGGTCCCAGCCCAGGCGCGCCTCGTCAAGGAGGATGCGCGAGAGCTCGGCGACGGCCATCGCCGGGTGCGTGTCGTTGAGCTGGATGGCGACCTTCCGCGGCAGGTCGGGCCAGTCATTGCCGCGGTTCCGGAACCGGCGGATGATGTCGGCCAGCGAGCAGGCAACCAGGAAATACTCCTGGAGAAACCGCAGCGACCGCCCGCGCGAAGTGGAGTCGTCGGGATAGAGGACCTTGGTGAGCGACTCGGCCGCGATCCTGTCGAGCACGGCCGAGAAGAACTCGCCGTGCGAAAACTCGCCGAAATCAAAAAGGTCGGGGGACGAGGCCCCCCAGAGCCGGAGTGTGTTGATCGTCTTGCCGCCGTAGCCCACGACGGGCCGGTCGTAAGGCACGCCCAGCAGGTGGGTGAGCTGACCGGGGACCGCGCGCAGCTTGCCTTCCTGCAACCGAACCGAGCTGCCCAGCGCGATCTCGACCGTGTCGCACTTCCTCGTCACTTCCCAGGGGTCGGGATGAAGCAACCAGTTGTCGGGCTGCTCGAACTGCTGGCCGTTGCGAATCTCCTGGCGAAACATGCCGTACTCGTAGCGCAAGCCGTAGCCGATGGCCGGAATCTCCAGGGTCGCCAGCGAGTCGAGGAAGCAGGCCGCCAGCCGGCCCAGGCCGCCGTTGCCCAGACCGGCGTCGGGCTCTTCCCTCAAGAGCTGGCGCCAATCCTGGCGGTGGTCCGACCGGAGGTCTTCATCGACGAACGACTCGACCCGAAGATTGGCGATCGAGTTGAGCAACGTGCGGCCGATCAGGAACTCCATCGACAGGTAGTAGACCTGCTTGGGATTGACCTGATCGTACGTCTCTTGCGTGAGCAGCCAGCGCTGGGCCAGCAGGTCGCGAATCGTCAGCGCCATCGCCTCGAACCGTTGCCGCTGATCCGCCCGCTCCAGCGCGACCACGTGGTCGAAGACCAAGTGGCGATCGTAGTAGTCCCGATCGTTGAACCGGAATGTGCCCTCGTACCGCGCGAGGCTATCCACCCTTGAATCCATGGCCACGTGTCGTCCCTCCGAGAGCCCGCAACCTGAATGTGATTGGATCACTCATGATCGCCAACC
>JBMFUH010000335.1:0-7171 GCA_049966735.1 Isosphaeraceae bacterium | reverse complement strand
CATGCAATCGTCAGGAGTGTCGAGGCTTACGCGGACCTGATCAGTAAAGATCGTAAACTGTTGATTGTGCTGGTAACCGATGAGTCGGGGGATGATGGAGCGGACGTGGAGGAGGCACGACAGGCGCTCAAGAAGTACAAGGTCCCCCTCTTCGTGATTGGCCGCCAGTCGCTCTTTAGCTACAAGATTGCTCACCACCGTTACGTTGACCCCGTGACCAAGGATGTCTATCACCCCGAGATTCACCGTGGGCCCGAAACGGCTGATGTCGAGATTTACCAGTGGGACGGACTCTATGATCGCTGGGATGAGCAACCCTCTGGGTTCGCGCCTTGGGAACTGGCCCGCTTGACCAAAGACTCCGGCGGCATCTATTTCGTGCTGCCCAGCGAAGAGTTCATGCGCATGCGCCAGCGTGAACGCGCGTATTCAATTCATCAGCTCAAGGAGTATCAGCCGGAATACAACAGCCGGAAAGTGTATGTTCAAAATCGCACAAAGCATCAGCTCCGTCAGTTTCTTTACGATATCATTGGCGAGACCAAGACCTTTATTTACCGGCGTGAGTTCCCCATCGACCCGGGCGAGCTGACGCAAGCCGCCGCTCCCGAGATCGACAAGGCGACGTTCAAGCTGAACCAGCTTCTGGGAATCCAGAGACGACTTGAGAGCATGAAGCAAGTCCGCGACCGAGAACCCGAGAAGCGGTGGCAGGCTCATTATGATCTGATGCTGGCTCAGACAGTCGCCTTCGAAGTCAAGGCGTACGAATACCGAGCGCTCATGAATCAGATCATCAAGAAGCCTCCTCGCCCGAGCAAGCAGTCAACGCCTGATCTTACGATCACGTTTGTTGTCGACCACGCCCAGGAACCTCTTGCACCGAGAAATGAGACTGCCAAGAAGTACGCCGAGGCGAAACGTCTGCTCGAGGACGTCATCGTGAAGCATCCCAGGACGCCCTGGGCCGACCTGGCCCGGGACATGCTGGATCGGGGATTGAGCGTGAAACTCAATGAATGGGAGCATAACCCCAAGTATGCGGAACGCGGCCAGTTCGTTCCCAAGTACTGACAGGGCGTGAGGGAAAAAGGCACGGTGTCCGGCCTACGGAGCGGACGCGAGCGGTTTGACCTCTTGAGCGCCGGGCTTGTTCATCAGAAGCTGTTCCAGCCTCTCCAGCCTCTGTTCAAGATGATCAAGGCGATCGCTCAAGGCCGTGTCCGGGGAACTGCTCGAGGCCGGCGCGGAGGCTGGGGGACGAGGCTCGGCAAGTGGTTGCTGGGAGCGGGTTCCGCTCTCACTTGGCAAACCGGTTTGCTTGCCGGAACGTGCCAGCCCCTGACCAATTCGCCCACTCAGGGCCCGCGGCCGACTGGTTGTTCGAAGCTCGATTCTCAGCCGCTGAATGTCAACCCCTCGACCACGAACCACATCAAGGTGAACAGTCGTCTGTGAGGGTAATCGATCCAGGCGGTCCTTCAGGTCGTTCGACGAATGAATAGGCTGGCCGTCAAGTGATTTGATCTTGTCTCCTGGCGACAAGCCCGCAAGCGCCGCGGGCGATCCCGTCAGAACCTCAAGCAAGAGGGCTCCGTCGACCGCGGGCTCCCCGGTCGCACTCGCCTGGGCTGGGTCCGCGAGTGCAGGCGAAATGGCTTCGGCGGTTACCGGCTCGAGTCTGACACCAAGGTAGGCACGGTCAACACAGCCGCGCGAACGGAGTTGGTCGGCGATCCATAAAATGTCGCGAGTACCCAGGGCAAATCCAAAATTATTATCACTCTCTGATTGATCGCTGGTCGTGGCGGGAACAGCCAGGCCGCTGCGTATGAGTCCAACAAGCTGTCCATGCAGGTCCACAACCGCGGCGCCACTATCGCCAGGATAAAGAGGCGCCTGAATTTGAATAAGCCCTCCAATCTGGCATGCCCCCACCTTGAGCGCGCGGTCCAGCCCCGCGATATGCCCTCGACTGACGGAATGCCCCAGGCCCAGCGGGTTGCCCACGACAAACACTTGAGTTCCCAAGGTTGGGGCGCTATCGGCAATCTGAATCGGCCGCACTGCGCGCGGGGAAATCCGCAGCAGTGTGATGCCTGTTTCAGGGTCGATCGCCACCCATTCCGCCAGATGACGTTGTCCCGCGGCGTCCCGAGCCACGATGACCTGCTTGTCGTGGGTCGGACCATGGGCGGATGAGCCAGCGGGTGCAGGCTGGTCGATCTGCACGGAAAGGATGTCTCCGCGCGAGTTGATCACGACTCCGGTCGCGACCCGGCGCGAGTTGGGTGAACCGCCGGCGGGCGCGTACTCCAGCGCGACGACGGAGTCTCGAGCGCGGAGCATCCCGTCAGCCATTTGATGCTCGATGCGATCGAGGGCCAGGATGAGCGCCCTGTCCTGCTCATCGCTCGCCGCGTCGAGATGAGCCGAGCGAGCGACGATTGACTCGGGGCCCTTGCCAGGATCAAGGTCTCGGGACCGTCCGGGCGAATCATGATTCACGCTGGATTCTCGATCCGGACGGCTCGGTCCGAACCGACCTGGCGGGCCACCCGGTCGATCTGGTGGTCTTCCCCCGGAGAGAATTCCATCCGAGGGGTCAGCTTGTCCTGAAGGGAGCGGCGGGAACCCCCTGATCGTCGCCACCCCGAAACTGACCACGAGCCCGGTACAGAGAATAAGAGCGCTGGCCAGGCCTATGGTGAATCGCTTGAGGACGGCGCAAGAAAGAGGCGACATGCTTGACCCTCAAACGACCTTCAATAGGCTGGTTTGCTCCCGCGCGACTCAGGCGGCATCGGCGTGCCATGCTCGAGATAGAAGTCATACTGAGGCGATGATGTCGGTACCGCGGTTGCTTCCGCTGTCGCTCTTGCCAGGGCCTTGACCGCGGGGGGGTTCGGCTTCGAGGCGAGTGGCTCAATTGGAGCTGGCATCTCCGCCTGCACCAGCGAATTCGAGGCGCGACTGTGCGTGACTGGCTCCGTCGTGACGATCACATCCATTGTCTGTTCCGGTACATCCTCGATCGGTGTTCGCGTAACCTGGACGGGGGCGGGGTTCACGGCAACCTGTGATCCGGCTGGAAGAACTTGTCGGTGGGAAACGGCAAGAACGGTCAGAATCAGAACAGCCACCACCGCCAGGCTGATGCCACCGAGGAACTGCTTGCGGTACATCCAAATAGGAGGAGCGATCTCTGAAGCGTGGCGTGATCGTAGGATGAACGCAATCTTATCGATTAATTCTCGCACTGAGTCTTGCGTCCACGCCAGCCGGAGTGGAATCTCTGTCTGAAGCGAGTCCAGACCGCTCGCCAGGTGGTTCGCGGCGCGATCTAGCGACTTGGGGCAGATTCTCGCGACCAGCCGCCGCCACAGACCTTGTCGTCGCGCGGGGCGATGCTGAATCCGCCGTTCGAGTTCTCGCCAAATTGAGGGGTTTGCAGGTTGATCCCATGGTTCTGACGCCGCGCTGGCGAGCGAAACCATGGCCCGCTTCAGACTTGCTCGGTAGTTGCGGCAAGAGGTGCAAGAGACAAGGTGTTTCTCGATCGAGACCTGGTCCTCCCAAGGAACGTCTCCTTGATCGCCGCTCCGAGCATCATCCTGCTCCAGCAGAAGGGAAAGCCGCTCTTGCACCCACTTGCACGGGATACGTTCCTGGGTCATGCTTCTACCCTCCTAGCCATCCATGGCTGCAGAATTCCACGCTTCGAGACGCCGCTCCCAGATTTGCCGGAATTTATCGCGGGCCTTGGCAAGGCGCCAGCGCACCGTCGCTTCCTGTCGTCCGACGATCGCCGCGACTTCTGACGTAGGGAACCCTTCCAGGTCTCGGAGTACCAAGATCGTGCGGTAAGATACAGGCAACTGAGCCAGGACATGCTGAACCTCCTGCGCGAGATCAGCCTGAATCCTAGGATCAGGATCCGGAAGCTCAAAGGGGAGTTCACCATCGGCGCGAGATCGGTCAATGGATGCGAGGCTTGAGGGCTCGGATCGGTTGCTGCGCAGCCAATCCAGCCCAAGGTTCACTCCCACGCGGAATAGCCAGGGGCCAAATCGTCTCGCAGTGTCAAATCGTTCCAGCCGCTCGTAGACGCGCCAGAACGTCTCCTGGGCCAGGTCTCGGGCGAGTTCAGGGTCGCGTACCAGCCTCGCCAACACCCGGACGAGCTTGCGTTCGTAACGGTGTACGAGGACGGCGAAGGCAACATGGTCTCCATGGCGAGAGCGCTCGACCAGCCAGGCGTCGTGCAGCTTCTCCTCATCCTCAAGGCACAGACCGGCCAGGGCAGGTACGGAATCTGGCGATGAGGGAGGAGTCGTCACGTTCGAGGCATCTCCGCGAGGAAGCAGTTCCGGGTTAAGATCAGTGCTGGCACCGGGATCAGGATCGTCCTGGCCTCGATCATGTCTTTCGGTCGCGGGCGCAGATCCGGTTTGAACCGACTTCCGCATTCGTGTGACCTCCTCGCGTGACCTTTCATACGAACAACGAACACGAGGCGTTGGCTTTTTTTTTACGACCCGGATCGAGAAATCCTTTGCTCTCAGGAGCTTTGCCGCCTGTTGGTCCGGGTCGGCAGGTCGATGGAAGGGACTCGCCAGCTGCCCGAGGTTCCACGCGGGGCGATGGTGGTCCGGGTCGGCAGGTCGATGGAAGGGACTCGCCAGGTTCGCTTGGATTCCGACGCGGGCCGCTCCTGCTCACTGTCCACGCAACTCTCTTTGGCTGCCTTTCTTGGGGGGGAATTTGAATCGAAAGCGCCGCCGGACCAGAGGATGACAACAAAGCTGAGGATGGAGAAGACCGACGACAGAAGCCCGATCAGTACGCTCATGCCCCAGTCGATCGACGGAAAGACCAGGCGGAGCAGCAGCCCGGTCACGACCCCGAGACCGATCAACACGATGTTGAGGATGAACACGCAGACGAGGAGGCCGATGACAAATCTCATGATCGCTATTCCTTAGGTCCCATGCGGGATCGAAAAGGGGAGCCGAAGATTGCCCAGACATCGTGACTCGCCGCGGCGGATGAAGGAACCTGCGGCAAGCCCGCGCCGTCGTCCGGCAATCGACAGCTACTGTTTCAAGTAACAAAAACATCATGAAAAAGGCAAGGCCCTGAGTCGGACGGGGATCTCCCACACTTCCAGTCAGGGACGGCTCTGATTCCTCCACCTGGAGACAAAGGGAGGTTGGAATCGCCGGCACCCAGGTTAAGATGAGAACAACGAGAAACCGAGGTCGGAAAAGAGGGAGGTATGTCATGGGGTTGCGGCGGGGGTGGAGCAACCTGGGAGTGGCGCTGGGGCTGGCGCTCGTGCTGGGCTGCTGTGGGGTGGCATGGTCGCGGAACGGCACAAAGGGCTCACAAACCCCGGAAACAACCAAGAGCGCCGACCCCACCGCGGCGGCTCGGAACCGCATGGTCCAGCGGCACCTGGTGGAGCATGGGATCAAGAACCCGCGCGTCCTGGAGGCGTTTCGGACGGTTCCCCGGCACAAGTTCCTCCCCGAGAAGACCCGCCGCCAGGCCTATGACGACGAGTCGATTCCCATCGGCGAGGGACAGACGATCACGCCTCCTTATGACGTCGCCTTCATGACCGAGGTGCTCGATCCCCAGCCGACTGATAAGGTTTTCGAGGTCGGGACCGGCTCGGGCTATCAGTCGTCGATCCTCTCCCGGCTGGTCAAGGAGGTGTACTCGGTGGAGATTCACGCCCGGCTCTCGCGGCGGGCCGCGGCCGTCCACAAGGAGCTGGGCTACACGAACATCCACACCCGGGTGGGCGACGGCTACGAGGGCTGGCCCGAGGCGGCGCCGTTCGACGCGATCATCGTCACCTGCGCTCCGCACCGCATTCCCAGGCCCCTGATCGACCAGCTCAAGGAAGGAGGGCGAATGATCATCCCGCTGGGCAGCCGGTTCAACCAGACCGTCCATCTCGTCATCAAGAAGAACGGCAAGCTGCTGGACAGGGAGCTGAAGCCGACCCTCTTCGTGCCCATGACCGGCAAAGCCCTCAAGGAGGGGCCCGAGCCCAGGCCCGATCCCGGCACGCCGGGACCGCAGTCCGATGAACCCCGTCACCGCGGCAGACGCAACCGCGGCTCGGCCAGGTCCAGGAGCTCTGATGGATGAGAACGATGCGACTCGGGTTGATTCCCCTTCTGATGGCGCTCTTGCCTTGCTGGCTACCGCTTGGCGCCTTGGCCCAGGACCAGGAACCCGAGATCGAGCGGCCAGGCCCGCCGGCGGTGGACGATCTGGAGACCGATGCCAACCACGACGGCGTTCCCGACGGCTGGTACAACGCTCGGGATGCGATCTGGGAGGCCCGGGGAGGGGTGGCCGGTCCTCACTTCGTCCGCTTCGAGAGCCCGAATCGTGGCCGCCCCGCGCGTCTCTCGCGGGCCTTCGGCGTGGATGGCAGGAAGACCGAGGCCATCATCCTGGGTTTCTGGATTCGTGGCGGCAACATTCAATACGGCGAGCGGAACGGCGAGGAGCCGGGGCTCTTGATCGACTTCCTGGGTGAAGGACTCCGCCAAGTTTCGCGAGGGACGATGGGCCCTTGGACGCATTCCCTGACCTTGAGCTGGACCCGGGTGGTCAAGCGGATTCCGGTCCCTCCCGGCACGCGCGACGCCATCATGTCCGTGGGACTCATGGGAGCCAAGGGGACCATGGACTTTGACGGTCTGACGGTCGATCTGGTGCCTGTCGGGGGCCAGCCGACCACGAACCTGGTTGTCAATGGAGACTTCGAGCTGGGCGACCCCGCGCCGGCATACTGGATCGTCAACAACGATGCCTATCGCGTCTTTCCCGGCCGTCGGTCGCAGGCGGCCATCGAGCTGGCCCGATCGGACTCGCGGATTCTCACCGGCCTGGCCTTGCCCGTGGAGGGCCTGGGCGCGCTGGCGATCTCACTCTACGTCAAGGGAAGGAACCTGCGAGGGAGTGGAGGAGGCAACGCGGGTGTGTTCTTCCTCAACGACCTGGGCCGGCCGATCGCCGAGGCTGGCCTCGACCTCGTCTGGGCCGGCAGCTTCGACTGGCGGAGGGAGTACACCGAGGTGCGCGTGCCTCCCGGAGCGCGACGGGCCGTGTTTCAGATCGAGAAGAGCGATAACCTGGGCAAGATCTG
>JBMFUH010000334.1:0-7180 GCA_049966735.1 Isosphaeraceae bacterium | reverse complement strand
CCCCTGTAGAGGTCCTGATAGCGAGCATAAAGGGCCTCCAGCCCTCTGACGCTGGTTCGGGAGTACCGGAGCATCTGTCGGGCTGAGAGCGCGCCGAGCACGTAAGCGTCGTAAACATCGTCGATTCGCTGGCGGACGGCTTCCTGGTACTGTGCCTCCAGGACCTTTTCAGCACGGGCGGCAACCATGGTCCGGGCCTGCCGCTGGCGGGTGACATCAAGCAGGAAGGTGATATTCGTATCGTACTGAGACGGTCCACCAGGAACCGTTCGGTTGAAGTGGTAGCCCGGGTAGGCGAGTAGCTGCCCGTCCTGGTAGAAGACGGGATTAGCACGGAGGCTTGCCTGGAGGATGTCCGCCTTGGCCTGAGGGATCTCATAATACTTGGAGCGGAGGTCGCGACTACGTGACAGCGTGATGTCGATGGCCGCTTCCAGTGTGAGGCCGTCGGGAGGGCCGTCCTGATCCTCCCTTCCACTGGGAAACTCCAACGGTCCACTGAGGGGTGCGCTCGTGGGTCCGACTGGTTCCGGCTGAGGGGCCGTGATCCCCATTTGCATCACGGTCGGGGAAGGTGCCGAAGCAGGATTGACAATCGACGTCGGGACACCCTTGGGGGCCGTCGTGCCCGCGCGACCGCCCAGATAACCTCCCGTGCCGGGCACGTTGGCGTAGCTTCCTCCGCCCGCACCCGGCTCGCTTCCCATGAGGGAGGCCGATCCGCCAATCTCGGGCAACTCCGGAGTCGTACCGGGCCCCTGTGCCCAGGTCTGCTCGCCGAGAGCAGCGGCCCAAACGGCCAGAAAGACGACCAGCCTACCTCGCAACCAGTAATCCATCATGGCACCGACAGCCTTCCTGGCCTTGCTGAAAAGACGGACATCTTGCCTTTTCGATCCGGCTGGAAAAACCCCCAAGGGCGCTGCATCCCGTACAATCCTTCATCGACCATTCGGACTGGATTCTGAAGCCAGCTTGGTCGGGGGAAGGATCTCGAAGGGCTCAAGGCTTGACGGAGATGGAAACGTTGTGTTGGTTAAGCGGATCGAACGACTCATCCAGCTCGGGCCGGGTCGACAGGAATTCGCCCTCGACCATCAACTTGTCCTCGTACATTTGCTCGAGGATCAGGCTGCCGGTGGCCACCACCTCCTCACCCGGCTTCAGCTCGGGGTTCCCGGGGCTAGGCTTGGAGACAAGCACGAAGTCGTTGTTCTCCTTGGCAACCATGATGGGTCGTCGCTCGAACTTGAGACCCTTTCCCGGCTTCCGGACAAAGACGTAGTCGACTCGGTCGACCGACACCATCGCGCCTCGGGGAATGACGGTCTGCCCCGCCTTGGGAGGGACCTCGAGGAAGACTCGCACGAACATGGCCGCCTTCAGCTTACCTCCCGGGTTGGGGATCGACGCCCGAAACTTGGCGGCGCGCGTGTCCATGTCGATCGCCTTGTCGATGTATTCCACCTTGCCATCGATCGTCAGGCCGGAGAAAGGGAACACGACCTTCAGATTTTGGTCCCTCTGCACCTTGTCGACGTCGATCTCGCTCACGGCACCTAGAACCCAGAGGTGGTCAAGCGGAGCGATCTGCATCAGCTCGTCCGTCGAACTGTAATAGTTGCCCCGCACGACGGAGCGTTTGATCATGATTCCCGCGGCGGGGGATCGCAGAATCATCTTGGCCTTCTTCACCCCGTCCTCATTAGGAACCTCGGCGATTTCTCTTTCAGTCAGACCGAAGACCAAAAGTTTGTCCTTGGCCAGTTTCATTTGAAATCTGCTCTTGGCTTCGTCGAGCTGGGCCTCGATGAGCTCGTTGGGAGCTATGGCCTGGCGCTTGGCAAGCGGTGTCTTGATATCGAGCACTTTCTGGTCGCGGGCATGCTGACTGATGGCCGTCTCGTAGTCATTCTTGGCAACGGCCAGATCGGTGCTGAACAACTCCAGGAGCTGGTCTCCCGGCTTGACCACGGAGCCGAGGTCCACGAGCACAGCCTCGACACGACTGAAGAACTGGGGACGCACAATCGTCAGCTTGGCCGGGTCGTAGTCCGTTCGGCCATTGAGCCGCAGCAGGGTCGGAATCGTTTGCTCCTTGACCGCGACCGTCCGAACGCCGATTCCTTCGATCTGCTCCGGAGTGAGTGAGATCAGGTGATCCCAGGGGGCCCGCTTGGCTGACTCCGAGGTCCAGTCTTTATTGGGCCGATTCTCCCCGGCTCGGACGGTGCCGGAGATCTCCTTGAGCAAGTTCTCGACGCGCGCCCGACTGCCTTGATCCACCGCCAGCCAGGCGCCGACTCCAGCGAACACCGCCAGGAGGAAGGCGAGTTTCCAGCCTGTCTTCATTGTGCCAGTCCTCCAGAATCACCGTTAAATCATCTGATAATCAGTTATGAGGAGCGTTTGGATCGTACTTGGAGTTGGGCCGAGCCCCTTCCTCCTCGGGGAAGTAGTGCATGTAGCGGGCGCTGTAGTTGGTTCCCTCCACGACGACCCCCGTCGTCCTCTCCTCGCCCTGGCCGCAAGGGGCCGGGAAAAAGCTGTAGAGGATCGGCATCATGTACCTAGTCAGGAACAGAGTGCAGACCATGGCGCCAACCACCACGATGCCCAGCGGCTTCTGCGCCTGCGAGCCGATCGAGGTGGCCAGGGCGGCAGGCAAGAGGCCCAGCGCCGCGGTCAGCGAGGTCATGACGACGGGTCGAATTCGCAGTTCCGTCCCACGCATACAGGTCTCCCAGACGGAATAACCCCGCTCGCGCATCTGATTATGGTAGGAGACCAGCAGCACTCCATCCTGGACGGACACGCCAAAGACCGAGACGAAGCCGACCGCGGCGGAGATGCTGAACGGCGTTCCGGTCAGATAGAGGGCCCACACACCCCCCATCGCGGCCTCGAGAACGTTGATGGCCACCAGCATGCAGTCCTTGATCGACCCGAACATGGAATATAGGAGGAGCATGATCAAACCCAGCGACATGGGAATGATCCACCTGAGCCGAGCGTTGGCTTCCTCCATCTGCTCGAATTCCCCTGACCACTTGATCGTGTAACCCTCCTTGGGGAGATGTGCCCCGTTGACCGGGTCGTTCACCCTGCGCTGGGCTTCGGCGATGGCCGACGCCAGGTCTCTCCCCTGCACGCTGAACTTGATGGGAATGTACCGGCGGTTGTTCTCGCGATAAATGTACGATGCGCCCGGTTTGTGCGGATCGATCTTGACGAGTTGGCTCAGGGGGATGCGCACGCCGGGCTTGCCATCCCCTTGCCCGGGTGTATCCACCGGTATCCGGCCGATGACCTCGGGATCGTCCCGCATGTGCTTGGGGAGACGAAGGACGATGTCGAATCGTTTCTCTCCCTCGATCATCTGAGTGAAGGCTCGCCCGCCGACGGCGACCTGGACCACCGCCTCCACGTCCGACACGTTGATCCCGTAGCGGGCGCATTCATGGCGGTCGATCTGGATCTCCAGGTTGGGCTGGCCAATGATGTGGAAGAGTCCGGCGTTGGAGATTCCCGGCACCGTATTGAGAATGTTGATCACCCGCTGGCCGGTCGACTCCAGCACGTTCAGGTCGTTGCCGAAAAGCTTGATCGAGTTCGCCCCTTTGACCCCCGAGAGCGCCTCCTCGACATTGTCGCGGATATACTGCGAGAAATTGAAGTTGATGGACGGGAAAGACTTGAACTTCTCCATCAACTCATCCTCGATTTCCTCGCGGGTGATCGCTCGCTCCCAGAGTTCCTTGCCGAAAATCGTGACCGGCTTTTTTCGCCACTGTTCCATTGGGATCAATGGGGCCCCAAATTCTAAGTTGAAATAGCTGGTCACGTCCGTGCCGTCATCAGGCCGGCCCACGTGTGACATCACCCCCCGGATCTCCGGAATCGAGCCGATCACAGTGCGGAGCCGAGGGGCGATCCGCGCCGCCTCTTGAAGCGTGACGGTCCGCGGCAGAATCGCCCTGATCCACAGGTACCCCTCCTCGAGCGGAGGCATGAACTCGCCGCCCAGTCTCGGAAGCAGACTGAACGTGTAGGCGAAGAGCCCCATAAACACGAGCAACGTGATGACGCGATGCCTCAGTACCAAGCAGAGGGCGCGGAGGTAACGCAGTTTCATGATCCTGTCAAGAAACGTGTCCTTGGCCATGCTCTTGTTGACGAAGAGGTAGGAACAAAGCACAGGAGCGAGGGTCACGGCCAGCAGCAGCGCGCCGCAAATCGCGAAGGCATAAGTGCTCGCCATCGGTCCAAACAGCGCACCCTCCGCGCCGGTCATCGAGAACAGGGGGATGAACGCGCAGACGATGATCGTGGTCGAGAAGAAGAGCGCCTGCTCGATCTCGCTCGAGGCGTCGATGATGCGGTCGATGAGCGGCCGCGATCGGTCGGCGTCATGGGCCGTGACATGCCGGTAGATGTTCTCGACGATGATGGTTGAACTATCAACGATGATGCCGAAATCGACCGCGCCGATGGACAGCAGGTTGGCCGATTTGCCCTGTAAGTAGAGTGCGCTGATTGAAAACAACAATGCCAGGGGAATCATGATGGCCACGATCCCCGCGCTCGCCAGATCACCCAGGAAGACGAAGAGAATCGTGATCACCAGTCCCATCCCGACCACCAGGTTGTGCAACACGTTGTGCGTCGTGACGTGCACGAGTTCGGTCCGCTGGTTGAATACACTGATCTTCATCCCCTTGGGAAGAAGATTCTCGTCCTGAATCTGCTTGAGCTTGTCCAGGACCCCGTAGGAAACCGGCAGCGACTTCTCGTACTTGCGCATCAGCACGATGCCTTCAACGACATCGTTCTCGCCGTTCCGCCCCACAACCCCCAGCCGGGGCTGATAACCGATCACCACCCGGGCGATCTGCTTGATGTAGACCGGCATGTTCTGATATGACGTAACGACCACGTCCTGGAGATCTTTGAGTTTTTCGACCTCGATGGCGTAAGCCCCGTCGGCCTTGGAGGGATCCAGCGAGTCGACCCCTTCGCCGAGATAGCCGATGGCCCGCACGTTGTGCGATTGGTCTCCCAGGGGAAGGACATCGCCCCCCACGTTGGCATTTGACTGCGCAACCGCGTTCGTGACCATTTGTAAGGTCACGTCGTAGTGCCGCATGAGCTGGGTGTCCAGCAGAATTTGATACTGCTTGACGGTCCCGCCAAACCCGGTGACGTCGATGACCCCGGGAACAGTCCGGAGCTGCCGCTCCAGCACCCAGTCCTGCACGGCCTTGAGCTGGTTGAGCGTGTACCCCGGCCCCTCCAGCACGTAGCGGACGATCTCTCCCGTCGGGCTCCAGGGAGACAAGCTCGGCGAGACCCCGGCGGGCAGGTTGCTGACCATGCCGATGCGGTTGATCACCTCCTGCCTGGCCACCCAGTAGTCGGTGCCGTAGTCGAAAATGCATTTGACATCGTTCAGCCCGGCCAGGGAAATGCTCCGGAGATACTTCAGCCCCGGCGTCCCGTTGAGCGCGGTCTCGATCGGGATGCCGATCAGCCGCTCCATCTCCTCGGGACTGCTCCCCGGGTTCTGGGTGATCACCTCCACCAGCGGAGGCGTGGGGTCGGGATAGGCCTCGATATTGAGGTTATAGGCCGCGTGGATGCCAAAGGCGATGAGCCCGATCGTCCCGATCAAAACGATCAAACGATTGTGCAGGCTCCAAGAGATGAGTGCTCGAACCATGAACGGCCAACCTGTCCGATGAGCTCGGTGCTTGCTCTGCCCTTGCTGGAAATTCGCTTCATCAAGTTTACTATGCCATTCGAATTCTTGCCCAGCCCGCTATTGATCACCCTCGTCGGCCAGAACTCATTCGCCGAACCAGCAGCCCAACAGCCGGCGGACGGTGACAAGCTGGCCCAGGTGATAGGCGTTGTGGTCGGCCACAAGCAAGGCTTCGCGGAGTATCGTCTGCCCCTGGCCGTGGGCGATCGGGAGGAACAGGTCCGTGCGAGGGTCGCGAACCGGCTCGATCATGGAGTTGAGGTCGCTACGAAAGTCATTGACGGCACGATCCCAGGCCGCGGAATCCGCTGGCGCTTCCCCCCGCGGCCAGTAGCCGTCGGGGAAATCAGGCGAGACGCGCCGGGGGTCGATCGAGAACCTGAGAATGTCCCACTGAGCGATCCTCAGATGCTCGAGCAGCCGCTAGAGCGATTTTCGGGTCGATCGCTCACCGTAGGGTCCGCTGTGCGGACCGACGGCCAGAGTAATTGGTCCGCACAGCAGACCCTACGATATTCAATGAGTGCGCAAGCCGACTGCAAACCGCTCTAGGGCGAATCCGGCAGGCCCGCCGGCTTGGCCCCCCGCAAGGCTTCGGGTAAGTCGGCGATCGCCGTCTCGAAGTCGACGTGGGCATGTCCCCCGGTCAACAACTCGATCAGGTGGCCACGCGGCGAGCCGCCATGCACCCATGAACCCTCGGTAGCTCGGCATCTTTCAAACTGTCAATCGGCCTGGAAGAAGAACGATGTAAGCAATCTCTGGACCAAACCCTGGCTCTATGATTTTATCCTCAATGGCGGTAATGTCGATCTCCTGACACCAACATGGGGGCTGGAGTCAATCCGTGACAACCATCGTTCATGACGCCTGGGACGCGGAGGACCTGGCTTGCGGCCCGTTGCTCCTGGCCCTCAAACACCGGCTTGAGCGGCTGCAACCCGGCCAGGTCTTTCACCTGACCACGCGCGATGAGGGGGCCCCAGTCGACGTCCCAGCCTGGTGCCGGTTGACCGGGCATCGGCTGATCCGCGCCGCGCATCCTGATTATCACCTCGAGCGAAGAAAGGATTGAACGAATCATGGCCGGCAAGTTCTGCGTCTCGTTGACTCGCTCTCTGGATGATCCCGACCGCGCCACGGTCGCCTTCGTCGTCGCCAACGCCGCGGTCGCTTCCGGCCAGGAGACCATGGTCTTTCTGAGCACGGAAGGAGTCAGGATCGCCGTCGCCGGAGCGGCCGACGCCATTCATGAGGAAGGATTCCAGCCACTCAAGGACCTGATGCAAAACTTCGTCGACGCGGGAGGGACCATCCTCGTCTGCGCCCCTTGTTTCAAGAAGCGTGGACTCGACGCCTCCAACCTCATCCCCGGCGCGACGATCGTGGGCGGGGCGCGGCTCGTCGAATTCCTGGCCC
>JBMFUH010000333.1:0-7192 GCA_049966735.1 Isosphaeraceae bacterium | reverse complement strand
GGCCGATGACCACCGTGCCGTAAAGCTGGAAGTGGTTGTTGGTGCCCGGAACGAGCCTGCCGTTCTGATCGAGCGTCAACTGGAGCGTCTGGCTCAGCGTGCCGTCCTGGTTGGGGGTCACGCTCACCATCTGGCCTCCGTCGGGCCCGAGCGCGATGAACTGCGGCGAGTTCCTGACCTGGAACGTCCCCGTTTTCGAGCTGGGATCGAATGTGTACGTCTGCGAGCCGACGATATCGCCGGCAATGTCCGGGTACGAGCGCAAGGTCTTGGGGCGAATCAGGTCGCCGCGTGCCGGCGGCCAGATCCCCCAAAGGACGAGTAAAACCAGGATCAGGTGGTGTTTCAGAGGGTTGCGTCGCATCCGTTGCATGGCAACATCCTTCTTTCCGTCCAGCTCGTGCTCCAGGAGTCTGTCTTGATGGAGGTCGTTGGCCTGGAAACCCAGAGCCGGTCGACGACTGAAATCCCGGCCGACGTGTCGGCCCGGGCACGGACGAAAACCCGGCTCGCCTCTCTAGAGCGCGCGGCGGGAGCCGAGACATCGAGGTGGCTCGAAGAGCGGCGGGCTGCGACCGGGAGGAGATCAGGAGTGGTGTGTCATCAAAGAGGGACCCGGTATGACAACCGGATCATGCGACCGCCCGGAATCCATTCCTTCTGCTCGGGTGCGACATCCTTTCTTGCCGTCAGACTCTCTGGCCTGGTACCGATGATCATTCTCCGGGAGCAATCTCAACCATCCAGGATCGGGACTTGCTCCCTACCTCAGCCGGCGCATTAAACCCCCAGCCCGCGGGACTGTCAAGGCAAATCGGTGTATGATCGGCCTATCGGCAGAGGCAAACGCACCACGGCCATCGTCCCCGAGACGAGCCCACGATCATGAGCACAACCGAGCGACCAACCGTGAAAATCGGCGTCCTGGGCTGCGGGCCCGTCGCCCAGTTCGCACATCTGGATGCCTGCCGGAAGGCCAGAAACGCGGAACTTCACGCCATCTGCGACGCCGCGTCAGACCTGCGCGAGCGGATGGCGGCCGTTCATCAGCCTGCAACCACCCACGCCGATTATGCGGCCATGCTGGCCGACCGGCACGTCGATGCCGTGATCGTCGCGGTCGCCGATGACTTCCACGTGAGCGCCGCGCTGGCCGCGCTTCAGGCGGGCAAGCACGTTCTCGTCGAGAAGCCGATGGGCACGAACGTCAATGCCTGTCGCAAACTGCTGGAGCAAGCCGAGCGGAGCGGCCTGGTCGTTCAGGTGGGCAACAACCGTCGGTTCGACCCCGGCATGACCTTTGCTCATCAGTTCGTCCGCGAGGAGCTGGGGCCGAGAATCTCGCTTGCCGCCTGGTATCACGACTCGGTCTACCGCTACACGATGACAGACAACTTGCAGCCCATTCCCCTGTACAGTCCCCTGGCCTTGCGTCCGGCGGAAGACCCCAAGGCCAACCGCGGGCGCTATTTCCTGCTCGCCCACGGCAGCCACCTGGTGGACACGGCGCGGTTTCTGGGAGGAGCGATCACGCGGGTCCGAGCCCGGCACGTCCACCGCTCCGGCGCACTCTGCTGGTTCGTCGACGTCGACTTCGCCGACGGTGCGCTCGGGCACCTTGATCTGCACGTTCCGGTCCGGGGTGATTTCCAGGAGGGGATCGAAATCCAGGGAGAGTTCGGCAGCGTCTCCGGACGCATTCCTTTACCCTGGTTCCACAAGACCAGCCTAGTCGAATGCTTCTCGGTCCGCGACCGCCAGTATCGCCGCGTGCTCGGCGAGGACGCCCACACCTACAAACGGCAAATCGAAGGCTTCGCCGCCTGCATCCTCGACGGCTCGCCACAGCTCGGCGCGACCGCGGCCGACGGCCTGGCCGCCGTGCAGGCCCTGGCGGCCATCGCGCGCTCGGTCGCGTCCGGTGACTGGGTCCGGCTGGACGACGTGTCGGGAGACGTATGATGGAACGAAGCATCCGACGAAGGTTACTTGTAGGGTCCGCCGTGCGGACCGTCTCGGAAGCGGCTGGGGATCGGTCCGCACAGCGGACCCTACAGGCTGGATGACGTGTCGGGAGACGTATGATGGAACGACGTATGATGGAACTCGGCATCTTCGCCAAGACCTTTGCCCAGACGGAACCGCTCGACGAACTGGCCAGGCGAATCGCCAGCTTCGATTTCAAGGCCGTCCAGTTCAATCTCTCCTGCCTGGGCCTGCCGACGCTGCCCAATAGGCCCGTGGACACGCTCTGCGCCGAGGTCTCCGCCGTCTTCCGGGAACATGGCCTGCGCCTCGCGGCGGTCTCTGGCACGTTCAATCTCCTGAAAGCGGCGCGGGGCGATCCCGCCCAACCGCTCGATCCGTTCCAGCGCTTGAACCTGCTGGCCTACGCGTGCCGCTCGCTCGACTCCCCGATCATCACTCTTTGCACCGGAACATGCGATCCAGAGAACATGTGGCGCTGGCATCCCGACAACCGGCAGCGCGAGACCTGGCGCATCCTCGTCGAGAAGATGCGTGAGGTGGCCAAAATCGCCGAGCGGCACGAGGTGACGATGGCGTTCGAGCCCGAGATCGGCAACGTGGTCAACTCGTCCCTCCTGGCGCGATTGCTACTCGAGGAGCTGGCCTCGCCCTGGATCAAGGTCGTGATTGATCCGGCCAACCTCTTTCGGCCCGGCGACCTGCCGCGCATGGCGGAGATTCTCGACCAAGCATTCGAGCGACTCGGTCCGCACATCGTCCTGGCCCACGCCAAGGAGTTGAGCGGCGGCGGCGAGGCGGGGGGGCTGGCGCCGGGCAAGGGCGTGCTCGACTGGGACCACTACCTGGCCTGCTTGGAGCGAACCCACTACACCGGCCCGCTCATCATCCACGGCCTGCCCGAGGCGGAAGTCTCCGACGCGGTCGCCTTCCTCCACGGCAAGATTGACGGCACACCAATGAGGAACAACGGACCAGGGAGGGGGGAATTGAACCACGGAAAGCACGGAACACAGGGATGAAGGGGATAGTTAGATCAGGCGAAAGGAGTTAATAACTATAATCACAATACATCGATGTATACACAGATCTGAAATGGCGTCGGCCCTGAACGCCCTCAACCGTTCTCCAGGTTCCCTTGCCGTGCTTTCCGTGTTTTCCGTGGTTCAAACAAATCATCATTACATCATAGTATTCCTGTTGATGTTACCTCATCCACCACGAGGCAGCCGATGGAAACCGCACGCATTGCCCAGATTCTCGATGAGATGGGGACGATTCTCGAGATCCAGGGCGAGAATCCGTTTCGATGTCGGGCCTACCACAATGCGGCCCAGGTGCTGGGCAACCTGCCGGCCGACCTGTCGGAGATGATCGCCGACGGCAGCCTGGCGGAGGTGCCGGGCATCGGCGAGACGATGCTGAAGAAGATCGCCCAGCTGGTGACGACCGGCAACCTGCCGGCCTACGAGAAGCTCCGCGAGGCGACGCCGCCCTCGATCCTGGCCCTCCTGCGCGTTCCCGGCCTGGGCCCCAAGAAGATCAAGGTGCTCTGGGAGACGCTCAAGGTCCAGAGCCTCGCCGACCTGCGCGCGGCCGCCCTCGCGGGGTCGATCGCCAAGCTCAAGGGCTTCGGCGCCAAGACCGAGGCCAATATTCTCGAGGGCATCGCGTTCCTGGAAAAGAGCGGCGGACGCATCCTCTTGAGCGAGGCCTTGCTCCTGGTCACGCCCATCTTCGAGGCGGTCCGGAGCCATCCCCAGGTGATCCGCGCGGAGATCTGCGGCAGCCTGCGCCGGCGTGCCGAGACGATCGGCGACCTCGACATCCTCTTCAGCGCCCAAGACCCCGCGCCGGTCTTGAACGACTTCGTCAAGCTCCCCAGGGTCGCGAAGGTCCTGGCGCACGGCCCGACCAAGGCCAGCGTGCTCCTGCCCACGTTCAAGTCGGACCAGTTCGTCCAGTGCGACCTGCGGGGCGTGGAGGATGGCCAGTTCCCCTTCGCGTTGCACTATTTCACGGGATCGAAGGCCCACAACATCGCCATGCGGAAGCGGGCGTTGGCTCACGGATACAGCTTGAATGAATACGCCCTGGCGGGGGAGAAGGGCGAGGCGGCCTGCAAGACCGAGGCGGACCTTTTCAAGGCCCTCGGGCTCGCGGAGATCCCCCCCGAGCTGCGTGAGGACACTGGCGAGATCGAGGCGGCGGAGAAGGGAAAGCTCCCCAGGCTGGTGACGGCCGACGACCTCACCGGCACGTTCCACTGCCACACGTCGGCCGAGGACGGCGGCAGCGACGGCCACAACACGCTCAAGGAGATGGCCGAGGCCGCCCGCGAGGCCGGGTTCACGTACCTGGGAATCGCCGACCACTCCCGCTCCGAACGCATTCAGAACGGCCTTTCCGTCGAGCGGGTGCGCGAGCAATGGGCCAAGATCGACACGCTCAACAAGTCGTTCGGCAAGGACTTCCGGCTCTTCAAGGGGACGGAATGCGACATCCTGCCCGACGGCTCGCTCGACTATCCCGACGAGGTGCTGGAAGGCTTCGACTATGTCGTGGCGAGCGTTCATTCGCATTTCCGGATGTCGCGGGAAGAAATGACTGCGCGGATCGTGCAGGCGGTATCGAATCCGCGGGTCACCATGCTGGGCCATCCCACCGGCCGGCTGCTGCTGGCACGCGACAGCTACGCGGTCGACCTGGACGCCGTGATCGACGCGGCCGCCAAGGCCGCAACGATGATCGAGATCAACGCCAATCCGCACCGGCTGGACCTGGACGCGCCCCACTGCCGCCGGGCCCGGCAGAAAGGCGTGCGGATCGTCATCAACCCGGACGCCCACGCCACCGCCGGGATAGCCGACCTGGCCTATGGCGTCTCTGTCGCCCGCCGCGCCTGGCTCACCAAGGCCGATATCTTCAACACCGCTCCGCTCGACAAGATCGCCCGCCAGTTCGAGACGATGCGCTCGCGAGCAAGATGACGGCAGCGGTCGAAAATGAAGTCGCGGGGAGGCTCTCGCCCAGACGCGAAGCACGCAAAGGTCTCCCTCAGCGTGACCCAGCACCGCCTCAGGTTGAACCATGTCAACGAAGCCAATTTACAAACGAAGCCAATCTTCACGATTTCTGCAGACTCTTCGTGAAGGGGCTGGGGCTTGGGTGGTCATCGCCGCCGCACGTCGATCGCCCAGCAATGCATGCGCAGGTCGGCGCGGCACCCGCTTGTCAGGCGGCCTGATCATCGCTCTCGTGCCAGAAGAGATAGTCGTTGCTGTTGGTGGGATGGAGCCGGATCTGCTCCTCGAGAATGTCCATGAAATGTTGAACCCAGTAGCCGGTTTGCCCCTGTTGTTGCACGTCCCTGGGAACCTGAAACGGCGGGTGAAACTCGATGTGATAGCGGTGATCCGGACCGATCCGACAGTAGACGATCACCACCGGCGAGCCCACCATCGCGGCCAGGTGTGTCCAGGTCGTGGAAAACCGCAGCGTGCGTCCCAGGAACCGCGCTTCCGCCGTCATCTGGCCCGACCAGCGCACGTCGCCGGCCAGGAACAGAACCATGCCGCTCTTGAGCACGCGAGCGGCGCGGAGGATGGAACTTGCCGCGTCGGTCGATTCTCCCTTCCGCGAGATGAACAGCTTGTCTTGGGACAAGGCTCCCTCGCCCTTGAACCGTCGCGCCATGTACCGCGAGATGCTGTTCGGCCGCTCCATGTACAGCCGGACGGGATAGTTCTGACGATACATCCAGTGGGCGGGAAGCATGTGGGCGCCGAAATGGCTGGTCAGAACCATGCACCCTTTACCCTGAGCCAGGGCCGCATCGAGGTGTTCTCGACCGCTCACAATGAACATTTCTTCAGCGCGTTGGTCGGAGACGCCATCCAGCAGCATGTCGCGCGTCCGCCAGAGGATCTGGTTGCCGGCGAGTTCCTGGCTGATCCGGGGAACGTCCCAGTCGCATTCCAGAACCTGGCTGGCCTCGCGCACGGCGTGCAAGAATGCGTTGCGCAACGGTCGATGGAACCGGTATTCGAGCCTGCCGAATCCCGAAAGCAGCCCCGAGGCAGTCGTCAGCGGTAGCCAGCGGATGAACGGTAAGATCCGCTTGAGAAATCCCTTACGGATATTGCGTCCACGTCGCTCCATCGATTCTCCCCATCCTTGAAGAGGGCCGGCCCCAAGATCGATTTCCGCTTCCTGGACTCTTCTCGGCAGAGCGACCGAAGTTTGGCGTTTCTTCCCCCTGCTGGCAACACCAAAATCAACCTGCCGAGCGGCTCCTCCGAGCCATCCTAAAGTTTCGGCTCGCCCAGAATCAGAACATTATTCGTTCCTCCAAACCCGAAGGATGCACTCATAAGCGTTCGCAAGCGGCCCGACCTGGCCTCATTGGGAACATAGTCGAGGCTCAACTCGGGATCGGCAAGGTAATTGATCGTGGGAGGGATCATCTGGTCGCGGAGGGCCCGGACACAGGCGGCCGCCTCGATGGCCGCCGCGGCGCCCAATCCATGTCCCAGCGCTCCCTTGATCGAGCTGACGGACAAACGGCGGGCGTGCTCCCCGAAAACCGCCTCGATGGCCAGAGTTTCCACCTGATCGTTGAGCGAGGTGCTTGTCCCGTGTGCGTTGTAATAGTCAATGGCTGCCGCGGAAAGCTCGGCGTGGCCCAGCGCCTTCTTCATGCACTCAATGATCCTCTCCTTGCTGGGCATGGCCATGTGATAGCCATCCGAGTTGAGCGCGTAACCCAGCAGCTCCGCCTGGGGTTGCAGGCCCAGTCGCCGGACAGCGGAGCCGGTCGCCAGCACGAGCATCGCGGCGCCCTCGGCCATGACGAACCCCGCGCGGTCGACGCTGAAGGGCCTGCTGGCCTGCGCGGGATCGTGCTCGGCCCGATCGCCGGCCTTGTTTTGCAGCAAGGCCTTCATCGTCGAGAACCCATTCACGATCGCCGGCGTGAACGCGCTCTCGCTCGCCCCGCAAAGGGCCAGATCGGCATCGCCAGCCTTCAGGAACATGGCTCCGATGATGATGGCATGCGCCCCGGTGGCGCAGGCGTTGGAGGGTGCCACGCCAGGGCCGTACAGCCCCAGGTGTTCCGAGATCTGGCCGGCGGCCTGGTTGATCAGGAGGCCAGGTACCAGAAACGGGCTGACGGCCAGGTCCCGCCGCTTGCTCATCCTGGCCT
>JBMFUH010000332.1:0-7195 GCA_049966735.1 Isosphaeraceae bacterium | reverse complement strand
ACGTCGTTTCGTAGCACCCACTGAGGGCGGCAACGACCATATCGCGCTTGCGCCGATAGGCATCGACATGGGCGGTCAGGTTCTGATCGAGGGCCGCCACGCCAGCATATTGCATGGGGGAGGGCGCACAGACAAACGTGAACTGCTGAAGTTTGGCCATCTCCTGAATGATCCGGGCCGGCCCATGAGCAAAGCCCATCCGCCAACCGGTCATTCCATGGGCTTTGCTGAATCCGTCGACCACCAGCACGTCGTCGTTCCAGTGTGCTGGCGAGGCGACCTCACCATCGTAGCAGAAAGCCCGGTACACTTCATCGCTGATGAGGAGCACGTTTCTTTGGCGACAGAACTCGGCCAGGTTCCGCATCTCGTCCTCGGTGGCAACCACACCCGTGGGATTGACCGGGGTGTTGACGATGACGCATTTGGTGCGCGGGGTCAGCGCGGCGACGACACGCTCGGCCTTGATGCGGAAGTCAGGGTACGTGTCGACAAGGACGGACACTCCTCCGGCAAGCGTCACCTGGTGCCGGTACATCACGAAATAGGGGTCAAAGATGATGACCTCATCGCCGGGGTCGACTACTGAACAGATCGCCAGAAGCAGGCCGCCGGCAGTCCCCGAGGTTATCAGGACCTGCCGATCAGCATGGTGAAACTCGGCATCGACCCCCGCCTGAAGCCGGTTCCGCAGCTCAGGGATTCCTTGAGTAACGGTGTACTGGTTCTTCCCCGAATGAATAGCCTCGATCGCTGCCGCTTTCACTGGTTCGGCAACATCAAAGTCGGGTAGGCCAATTGATAGGTTGATCGGATCCGTCATCGCCTTGGCCATGTCAAAGGCCTTACGAATACCTGAGGCGTCGATGTGCCTCATCCTCTCGGCGATCCAGGAGTCGTTCACAAGAGGGGCTCCGCATAACACATTCGAAATTCCAGATTACAGATTCAAGAATGGCAGATGGCAAATGGCAAATGCCAGATGGCAAATGCCAGACGCGAGATAACGCGGGTTCGACTGCACACGACAGATGTCGACCGTGAATTCCGTCTGTCACTTCTCATCCACCGCCGACTAATAGCTAATCAAACTGAAGACATCGCACGGCTCAAGCCTGGACCGACCATCGAGGAAGGTCAGCTCGATCACGAACGCACAGGCGACAAGCTCAGCGCCCGTGGACAGTACCAGATCGCGGCACGCGCGCATTGTTCCACCAGTGGCGAGAACGTCGTCAAGGAGAAGCACGCGATGGCCTGAGGCCAGAGCATCCGTGTGAACCTCGAGGCGATCATTGCCGTATTCGAGCTGGTATTCCTGGGCGATCGTGGCATAGGGAAGCTTGCCCGGTTTGCGGATTGGCACGAATCCCGCGCTCATCGCCAAGGCCAAGGGGGCACCGAAGATGAATCCACGCGCTTCCGCCGCCGCGATCACGTCGATGTCCTGGCCTCGGAAGTGCTCCTCAAGCTGCTCGATCGCCGAGCGAAATGCCCTGGGAGCAGACAGAAGCGGCGTGATGTCCTTGAACATGACGCCAGGCTTGGGAAAGTCGGGAATATTGCGGATGTAATCACGGAGGTCGATCGAGGCAGTCGACGCCATGCAAGAAAGCTCCAATCCCAGGATGCCAGGGCAGGTGGCCTGAGACGTCGGCCACCGCGGGGACTCGTTTGCTTGATCTCAAAGAAACACTATCATTGTTGCGCTAGCTCTTGTCCAGTGTTGGACCCTCTTTTCAGGGTGCAAACGACTCCTGTTCACTGGCCGGGACAGAGGGCTGAACTGGCGCCGTGGCAAAGGGACTGGCCGGATTACTCTTCTGCTTGTCCGTCATGGACGACGCGGAACTGAGAACATCAGATGGTACGGGAATCTTGGTACCGATAAACTTGTTGCCACCGCGGATTGTCCCTCCCTGAATTGGTCCGACACCGCCAACATACAAGTCTTTGGCACTGGACGTCGCCAGGACGGTCCCTGACGTCCAGACGACCTGTCCACTGGCACGGTCGTAAGCAAAGAGAGCAAGTTTCGCCACCCCTTCCTGATGACTCTTCTTCAGCAGTGACATTTCAGGAATCGTCCCCGCCGGGACCCCCGGAAGGGTCGCGGGAACCGTCGTGGTGGGAATGCCGACCAGGAAGTTGTACGCATCTGTCCCATAAGCCCCCACCCGAGCCTCAACAATCCACTGAGCCTGCTCGGGCTTCGTGCGGAGCAAGACACCCTGAGTCAGCAAGGCTTGGTGAAGGCTTGAGACGACCCATCCTTGGTCGACGGCCGTGACGTTGCTGGTGTCAAGGTAGATGGGAACACCAGTTAGCGGTCGAAAGTCGACCTTGGCCAGGGCAGAATCCCAGGCATTGGTCAGAAGTAATTGCTCGGTTCCAGTCCGCGCGGTTCCGGATGTTTTCACAGTGCCGCAGCCGGGAACGATCAGAATTGCCCAGAAACCAAGGCCCAAGCCGATCACCCACGGTACCGGTTTGAAAACAGGAAGCCGGAGAGCGGTTGCTGCCATCGGGTCGAACCGCCTGTGTGAAAGAAGTGACGAGATCAAGGGACGTCGGAGGGCAGGATCCGACCTACCAGGTGCTCTGGTACGGGAAATCCTGCCCTGCGCGAGAAGAACCAATCATCCGGTCGAATCTCGACCTATACCTGCCAGCTCATTGCTTCGGCCCATCTGCTGGAACTGGCGCGCCATCGCTCGTCCGGAGGGGGCGCTTGTTGATCCTGTCCAGCTCCTGGACCGCCTCGGCAGAGACCGCCGTTGGTGTGGGCAGCTTGGTCTGGGCAGCCGTCGCGCCGCCAGTTCGAACGGCATTCTGGTCCTCGGTGCGGGGAGGAGTTCCAGCGTTGCCCAGCAGCCTGGTATTGCTCTTGTCAGCGGTGTTGAAGTCGGGGTCTTGCTCTTCATTGGCTCCCTTGATGGAGCCAACGAGCTTGTTCTCGATCGAGGCCGCCTTCACTAGCTCCTGGAAGACCTTACCCATTTCCTCCTTGAGTTTGACCTCGTAGATCATCATGTAGACCTGCTTCTTGATGTGGTCGTTCTTGAGGGATACGCCTTCAACGGCTGGAATGATGGCATCGCGACGCAGGATCACCCATGCTCCCTCGGCGGCCTGAATGGGGCCAGTGAAGTCGCCGTCCTTGGGCTTGTGAGTTGGGTCCTTGTCCTGGGGATCGCCGTCCACGAGCTGCCGGAAGGCGGCATCGGCGACGGTTCGCGGGTACGCGTGCCGCGTGATCGGTTCGGCAAGCTGCCCTCCCAGTGAGCGGCTGCCCGGATCCATCGACTCAGTCTGGGCAATCTTCTCGAAGCCGGCAGGGTTCTTCCTGAGCCGTTCCCAGATATCCTGCGCCTTGGGTAGCTTGTCCACCATGATCATCCGACACCGCAGCTTGTCGCCGTACTGAGACTCGAAGGCCTCTTGTATGTCCTTCTCCAAGACGGTGACCCGTCCGTCGCAGAGCTTGCGCAAGGCCAGCGCGGGGTAGATAATGTCCTTGGCGTACTGAACCGGACTGATCTGCCGTTCCTTGTCCAGCGTCCGCAACCAGGCCTCGCGGCTGATGCCGAAGCGGCGAGCAACGTTGTCGATCTCCGCATCAATCTCGGCGGCCGTGACCTCTTGCTTGCGGGTCTTGAGCGCCTGATCGACGAGCGTCCGGTTGATCAGCGTCTCGAGGATCTTCTTTCCCTCACGGGCCACACACTCGTCGGCAAGTTGCTCCCGGCTGATGATCTGGTTGTTGACGATCGCAATCGGATCGGTGGGGTTGACGGGTACCGCCGTCTGCTGGACGATTGGACCGTTGAGTTGATCAAGCCGGAGAGGCTGGGTCTGCTGAGCAGACTGATCTTTGTCGTTCTTGGTAGCCGTGGCCTTGGAACCACTGAACAACTTGCGCAAGGGCGTCTGGGCATGTAATGGTGTTGCGCCGAGCACTCCGGCAACGGCGAACCCCAGGACAAACCCGATCATCTTCCGACCGCAATCCTTGGCGATCATCACGTGACGTCTCCCCAATCCATGATTCCGTGGTGTAGATTTCCTCAAGTTCTGACGCAAAGCGGCCGAGAATCTAGAAATTTATGCCAGACCGGTCAATCTCAATTTGCTTGCGAATCGTAAGTCATTCACTTCCTTCGAGATCAGGCGACGGCTCGGCTTCGGCGTCGGCCACGACCGGAAAACGGGCGGTATAATATAAAATGTGGAGGAACGGTGGCCGGCCGACTGGCCTAGGACCAACCAAACATCACCCATGCTTGCGCGCCAAGCCACTCCGCCCGCGATCCGCCACCCGCGGAGTCGAACAACCCCTCGTGTGCAGTTGTGTACAAACGCTGGAAAAACACCCAAAAATGAGGCACTTTGTGCCACTTTCAGGGGCGTCGGGGCCAACCCTCGGGCCGCCGAACTCCTGGGCCCGGCCGTCACCGTTCGGCCCAACGAAGCCAACTTTCACGCCACCCTGGCAGAGGCGTTCTGGGCGCTGGGGCAGGTCGATCGCACTATCAGAAGTTGCCGGGCAACCGTCTCGAATCGAGGTTGATCTGGCGCCTGAGGAATTCAGGCGGGCCTGCGATGCACTCCCGGATCGACAGAAGGTCGGCCGCCACTGGAATCGTTCGCCACGAGGTCAGGGCTCGCGAATACGAGTTGTTCGAGGCTCGTGATTTCCGAGTCATCGAAGATCACTGACTCGTGGAAACGCTGTTCGTTTGGTGCCTGATGACAGGAAAGGAGTTTGGCCGGAACGATGGTTCGTGACCGCTCACGATTCTTCCCAGAAAAAGAAAGCGACACAAATTCACACTCGTCCCAAAAGCGAATGGCCTCTTGCCGCCCATGCGCAACAACGAAAACAGGCGACCCTTCAGGGACGCCTGTCCGGAGTGTCAGGTTGTCGATTCCCGGTGGCGATCAAGCTGCTCGCCGATGTCGACGACGAACGAGCCCGGCAACCACGAAGCCGGTCGCCCCAAGCAGTGCAATGGTCAGACTGCTTGGTTCAGGCACAAGCCCCATGTTCGCCACCGTGAAACTGCTGAGCGTTCCGCTCCCCAATGGCCACGAGTCGTAATTGTTGAAGTAGGTGTAGGTGCCCGGGCTGTCGCCCCAGATGTTGAAATACTGGCTGGTGGCCGGGAGGCTGGAACCCAAAAAAACCAGGCCGTCGCCAGTCAAGACCGGGTTGCCTCCTGGAGTGAGGAGATTGTCGGAAATCAGGTCGACAGAGGGGCCATAGGTGTTGATCCAGGTCCCCGCCGTCTCGAGTGTCAAGTTGCCGGCCTCGGTCGACGTGCCGTGGCCGCTTGTGAGGAGATACTTTCCCCCACCCTCGTCGCTGCCGAATAGGTAACCAGAGCCAGAAACAGCACCGCCCGCAATGTTGGTCCCACTGTAAGAGAACGAAAACTCAGTCAGGTCCGCATGGGCCGGCAAGGCCCCGCCGAGTAGCAGCCCCAGAGCTGCCAGTCCGATTGTCCATCGCGCCATCGTTTACCCTCCACAAACTTGGAGAGATAGAGACAATCACACGCCTGCCTCTTTTGACTTGTCCAATTCTCAGGATAAACAATTCGAGGGCCCTGTCAATCGTGGTTGCATTCCCGCAACAGCGTGTTCCTTGGGCCTTGATGCGCTCGATCAACAACCGTCCCGTGCTGGCGCTCCTAGTACAATGCATAGATTATATAATAGCCTATTTTTTATTGACATATATACACTGTATGCAGGCCCTCCAAGACGCTGTCAAGATTGATCTTGCGTCAGCCGAGGAGCGTGTCGACGGGACGCGGGGAGGACGGGCTCAGCAGGAGCTTCGCCCTGCCCAAAAGGATCACTTGTGGTCGAACCCTCGGTGGCGTTTATCCGGAAGTGTCAAGACTTTTCACGGCGAATGATGTAAGGTAGCCTTGAACTGCTGAGACTCTGATTCTCGATTCTGCTCCAGGCGAGCAAAGACCATGACTGTCGATCTGAGTGCGGCGATCGAGCATCACCGGCAGGGACGGCTCGATCAGGCCGCGAGCCTCTACGAAGCGGCTCTGTCGCGGGAGCCCGATCATCCCGACGCGCTGCACCTGCTGGGGCTGGTCGACTTGCAGCGAGGAGATGTCGGCCGGGCCGCCGAACTCCTGGGCCGGGCCGTCGCCGTTCGACCCAACGAAGCCAACTTTCACGCCACCCTGGCAGAGGCGTTCTGGGCGCTCGGGCAGGTCGATCGCACGGTGAGCACGTACCGGACGGCCCTGGCGCTCCAGCCCGACCATCCGGAGTTCCATTGCAATCTCGGTGCGACACTCGTGGACCGGGGGGAGCTGGACGAGGCCATCGGCCATTTTCGTGAGGCGATCCGGCTCCGGCCTGCCTTCGCGGCCGCATTCAACAATTTGGGCAACGCGTTGCGGCTCAAGGGAGAGAGGGCTATCGCGATCGAGCAATTTCGGATGGCTGCTCAGCTTGATCCCAGTTCGGTCGAGGCCTGGAGCAACCTGGGTGAGATGCTGCTGGACACGGGGAATGCAACAGAGGCCCTCGTCCATTGCCGTCATGCCGTCGGGATGCGACCCGATTCTCCCGTTGCCCTGACGAATCTGGGCAACGTCCTGCACAACCTGGGACGACTCGACGAGGCCCAGGCATGCTTTCACGAGGCCATTGCCCACAAGCCCGACCTCGCCTCGCCCCACGCCGCGCTGGCCGGCTTGCTCGAGGAGCTGGGCGATGTCGATCAGAGCGAGCGGGAGCTGCGTGAAGCGTTGCGGTTCGACTCGCGGCACACCGGTGCGCTCGCCAGGCTGGCGACCCGTCTGCGCCAGAATCTTCCCGATGCGGACCGCTCCGCGATCGAAGCCTTGCTGTCTGACCCGGCCCTCGCCGCGCGCGATCGCTTCATGCTCCAGTTCGGCCTGGCCCAGGTCTATGACGCCCGGGGTGACTTCACTCGCGCCTTCTTGCTTGCCCGCCAGGCGGATGAACTTCAGCAGGCCGACTTCCAGGCGCGGGGCCAGGCTTACGATCCGAACGCTCACCGCGCCCTGGTCGATCGGCTCATCGCCACGTTCACTGGCGACTTCTTCGCGCGGGTTCGTTCATTTGGCCTGCCCACACGGCGGCCGGTGTTCGTGGTGGGCCTGCCGCGCTCGGGGACGACCCTGGTCGAACAGATCCT
>JBMFUH010000331.1:0-7202 GCA_049966735.1 Isosphaeraceae bacterium | reverse complement strand
GATTCGGCTACGATCCAACGCACTCGATCGTGAGGGCCCGGCAGGAGGGATTGCAGACCGTGCTGTACAAACCTTTTCGCTCGGACCGGCTGATGGATTCGGTGGAGCAGGCGCTCCGCCAGGCCGCCCCCGTGCAGGGAAGTCATGGCGGGTCCGCGTCTGTCAATCATTCACCGGCTGACCCGAACCGGCCCGCGAACGACGATGGTCACGTCGCGGAGCCTCGGCCCACGGAGGCTGCACCTCATGAGTCATGAACCGGCGTGGCTGGGAGCGATCGGCGCGATCCTCCTGCCGGCACTGGGACACCTCTATCATTTCATCCTGGCCGTGAACGTCTCCAGCGGACTGGGGCTCCGGGAAAAGACCCTCGGCCGCGTTCGCCTGGTTCTCCTGGCCATGCTCCTGGGATCGGCCGGGCTCTTACTCTGGAAGCATACGATCGGTCCCTGGTGGACCTGGCCCTTGCCCTGGCGCGCCTACGCGCTTTTCTGCGTGGTCTCCGGCGGCATCGTCTGGCCGCTCTGCTCCTTGAGCCTGGAAACGCGCAAGCGGCCCGAGGGGGTCTCGAAGCGATCGGAGCGGCTCGACCTCGCGCGGGAGTGTGGCAGCAACGCGCTCATCGGCAAGGCAAGAGGAAGCTGGCAACTGCGTCTGCCCGGCAACGAGTCGCTCTCCATCTACCGCAGGGAATATGTCGCCTCTCTTTCTGGTTTGCCCCGGGATCTCGATGGCCTGTCCATCGTCCAGCTCACCGATCTGCATTTCGCGCCCATTTATGATCGTTCGTATTTCGAGCGCGTGGTTGACGTCTGCCGGGACTGGCCGGCCGACCTCGTTCTGATCACCGGCGACCTGATTGATTCGGACGAGGCCCTCGCCTGGATCGAGCCGGTGCTGGGACCGCTCGAGGCCAAGCTGGGGAAGTATGCAGTTCTGGGCAATCACGATGCGGAGCACGATACCGCGCGGATCGTCGAGGCGCTGGCGCAGGCAGGGTTTGAGTCTCTGGAAGGGCGCTGGACCAGTCTGAATGCAAATGGCGTGAGCCTGGCGATCGGTGGGACCTCCGCGCCCTGGGGGCCGGCCATCGAAGCTCTCCCGCCGGCGGATTTCCGGATCTTGCTCAGCCACTCGCCGGACCTGTTCTACAGGGCCCGGAACTGGGGAGTGGAGTTGATGCTTTCGGGGCACAACCACGGCGGCCAGATCCGGCTGCCAGTGCTGGGGCCGGTCTTCATGCCCAGCCTCTATTCCCGGCGGTTCGACAGGGGCTTTTTCCGCGGCGGGCAGACGCTTTTGTACGTCTCCGAAGGGATCGGCGGCAAGCACCCCATCCGCTACGGCTGCCCACCGGAGGTCTGCCGCTTCGTGCTCCGCGGCCAGGCATTCGAAGAGGGGGCGAGCCGAGCCGCGAATGGCAGATGACAAATGGCAAATGGCGGGGTGTGTTGAATTGCATAATGACTATATATACACACGCTTGTTGTAGATGTACCACTCGATGAGCAAGACTCCGAGTGCCGCGCAGGCGAACCAGCGCCACCAGTCTTGTTTTTTGGGCTCGACTCGCGAGGTGCTGGCGACGGCGTTGTAGCCGATCTTGATCTTGTAGGCATCGGCCTGGCTGTCCGGCACTCCCTCGGGAACCAACCCGCGCGGGGCCAGGTCGCTCTCGCGGAAATCAAACAGGTTGACGGCGAAGGGGAGCATGCCGTCGGGCTCCCAGCGGGCGTGATAGAGGCCGGTGGTGCGGGCCTGGTTGAAAACGTAGGTTCCCTGGGGCGTGCGCGACAGTTTCTCGGCGGTGCGGCCGTCAGGCGAGGTGACGTTGAGGTCCTTTCCCAGCGTCTCGGCGCGGAGGACGACCTGCCGGGAGGGCGAGTTGGTCTGCTCGCCCGTCCCTTCGCGGACATTCCCCAGGGCCTCCACGCAGTTGTACAGAAAGAGCGGGAAGCTGATATAGCGGAACCAGGTGGTGTTGGGGGTAGTGCCGTCCAGCAGAGGAAAGAGGACGACCGTATCGGTGTAACCCTCACGCGGGATGGTGAAGGCCAGCGGCCCTTTGTTGCTCTCGATCAGCGTCGTCGCGCCCTGGGGAAGTTCGACCACGTTTGCCCGGGCCACGAAGACCAGCGACAGGTCGCGAATATACTGCATGAGCGGGTGGGAGATGTTCCAGTCGAGGATGACCGGCTGCTCGACGGCCTTGGGACTCGCGTAGGCCGAACCGGGGGGCAGCGAGCCGAAATAAAGCGCATTGGCTTCCGGAGGCGCGTCGGGCTTGACGCCATCGTAGATGACCACGTCGAACCGGCCGCCCTTGATCTCGCGGGCCAGGTTTTCACCCTTGGCCTCTTCGGGCGTGACGATCCGGACGTCGGCGATCAACGCCGCCGTCGGCGTGTGGAACGCGTCCAGCAGGTAGCGATTGTCCGACGAGATGACCAGAACCTGGGCCTTGCGCGCGTTGCCGATGATGGCAAAGGCCCGGTTGTCGACATCGAGCGCGTCCTTGACCGTGAGCCTCGCCTCCAGCTCGGTCAGTCCCGTATCGGGAATGTCGAACTTGAACGACTGATCGGTCTGGGGCGGGAGAGACAGGGCAATGGCGTCGATCAGCTCCCCCTCGGCATTCGGCTTGTCCGGAGCGTGGCGCAGGAGCTGGGCTTCGGTCTCGACCTGCTCGGCCCTGAAGTTGTGCACGCGGCCGAAGAGCTGGTAAACGTCGGGCTTCTCGTCGTTGGTGCGGGCCTGGAGGGCCACGATCGCCACGTTGTCCGATGGGTTGCGCGTCTTCGCTTTCGCGTCGGCGGTCGTCGCGCCCTCGGCCGGAGGCGAGTAAGGCGGAACGGGCGGACCGATCGCCACGACTTCCGCGTCCAGGTTGCCCAGGCTGAAGCCCTCGACGTCGGCGAAACCGCCGTCGGTGTAGACATAAAGCTTGGGGGTGATGAGCGCGGTGGTCGCGACCACTCCTTCGCCAATCTGCTTGGAGGGATTCGCCAAGCCGGCGGCAACCTGGAGGGCCTCGCGGAGCGAGGTCGTGGCCTGAGTGGGTTCGATGGCGTCGATCCGACGGAGCAAGAGGCGCTTGTCGCCCGTGTAGTTCGAGACGACCTTGGCAGTCTCGGCAAAGGAGATGACCATGGCCAGGTCATCGCCCTCCATCGACTCGACGACCGCCCTGGCCTTCTTCTTGGCGACCTGGAGCCGGCTGGGAGAGACGTCGGTCGCCGACATGCTCGCCGAGTTGTCGATCGCCAGCACGTACCGCTGCCCCTGGCCGCCCGTTCCCTTACCGCGGAGCCCTGCCAGCGCCAGCATGGCCAGCGCCACGGCCAGAAGTTGGAGGAAGAGCAGGAGATTGCGCCTCAGTCGCTGAAACAGGCTGTTGACGTGCAGGTCTTCCAGGCTCTTGCGCCAGAGCAGCGTGCTGGGAACCTGCACCGGTCGCCGTCTCAGCTTGAGGAAGTAGAGAGCGATGATGCCCACCGGAACACCGGCCAGGGCAAACCAGCCCGCCAATCCCAAGGGAGAAGAGACCTCCATCGGCCAGCCGACGGAGCCCAGACGGTTGAGGAAGTTCCAGGACATACTAGCTGGTCTCCCGGAGAGAGCTGTTGATCATCGCTGGGGTGGCTGAGGGATGATTGGGGGAACGCGAGTAGGAGTAGGATTACGATCACGAGTAGGATAGAGAGTTCATATCCCAGGTCCCATTTTGGAATCATCGAGTGTCCGGTCCCATTTCCTACTTCCACTTCTTCCCTGGATTCACAGATCAACTTCCCTCGATGTTGCTGATCGCTCGCCTTTGCGCTTGCGAATCATCATATAAAGTACATAAGCCACGATTGCGCCCGCCACGCCGAAGAAGACCAGTGGACTCGTGACCGTTCCGCCCATCACTTCACCAGCCCCCGCTCACGCAGGTAATTGAGGATCAATCTTTCAAAAGGATATTGATTCGTTGTGAAGACATAGGTGATTCCACGCCGAGTACACCATTCCTTGAGTCCGCCGACGAACGCGTTCAAGTTGTCCTTGTAGCGTTTGAGGAGCGGAGCGCTCACGGTGATCTCGGCGACGTCCTCGTCCTCGACGTCGACCAAGCGCAGGTCGCCGACCAGTTCCGGTTCAACCTCTTCCTGGGAGAGAAGATGGATCACGAAGATGTCCATCTTGCGTGCCAGCAGGTAGCGGAGGGCGTCCTCGTAGCCGTGCTTGTCCAGGAAGTCGGAGATGACCACGACCACCCCTTTGCCGGCGTGGCGGATGGCGAAGTCTCGGGCCGCGGTTTTGAGGTCGCTTTCGCCCGAGCAAACCAGGTGCTCGAGGTAATCGATCACCCGCCACATCTGCGAACGACCGCGGACGCTGGGAATGCCCACGTCCAGCCGGGTGGCGAACGTATCCAGGATCACCCGGTCGTGATTCACCAGGCCGATGAACGCGAGCGCAGCGGCGACCTGCTTGCCGTAGTGCAGCTTGGTCGGCGTGCCGAAATTCATCGACAGGCTGGTGTCGAGCAGGGTGTAAACATGCAGGTCTTCTTCTTCGAGGAAAAGCTTGAGGAAAAGCTTGTCGAGCCGGCCGTAGACGTTCCAGTCGATGTGCCGGAGGTCGTCGCCCGCCGTGTAGTTGCGGTGCTCGGCAAACTCCACGGACGTTCCCCGCCGCTTGCTTTTCCGCTCCCCCTTCATCCGGCCGACGATGATCTTCCGGCTGACCAGCTCGAGCTGCTCGAGCTTGTGCAGGAACTCGGGGTCGAGCAGAGGCCCCTGGCCAGGCTTCCGAGCCGGGGCCGGGGCTTGCGGTGTGGCGGGTTCGGTGGTCGGCGGAGAAGCAGGTGCGGCCATGGGTTTCTCATCCCAGGTGATCCGAAATCCAGAACAGTCCCAGCATCAACGCCACGGCGAGGCTCAGGCCGACTAGCCAGGGCATGAGGGCGGCCATGAAGATCGTCCAGCGCAGTTTCAGGCTCACCGGTGGACAACGATGCAGAAAGCCCAGCGCGGTGAACCAGCTTTCCAGAACAACAAGCGCGCCGGCCCCCGCGGTGATGAACGCCAGGACCGGCTCGTGCCGCCAGGCGATCAGGGCGATGAGCAAGAGGCCGGCGCAAAGCGAGATCAGGCAGATCAGGTCTCCCCGGCTGAAGATCAAAGGGCCTCCCTTGGGCGGTTCCCATTGCACGGGGGTCAGGGGAGGAGGATCGTAGAGGTCGTGCATCGGTGTTCTCCGGACAGGGCGTTGTTCTCCGGACAGGGCGTTGCCCTGTGCTGATTTGTTGCGCCCCTTCGGGGCCATTTCATTCATCCTGCGCTCGCCACTCATCACTCGCTTCTCAGGCCACGGCCGCGGTTCGTTCCTCGGTCTTCTCGGGAACCGACTCCAGGACCTTGAGCAGGACCTCGTCGGGGTCGATCCCCTCGGCCTGGGCCTCGAAGTTGAGCAAGACCCGGTGCCGCAATGCGGGAAGGTAAACCCGTCTCAGGTCCTCGAATGAGACATTGTACCGGCCGTCCAGCAGGGCGCGCACCTTGGCGCCCAGGACCAGCGTTTGCACCCCGCGCGGGCTGGAGCCCCAGCGAATGTACTGGTTGGTCGCGGCGGCCGCGTATGGCCCTTGCGGGTGCGTGGCCAGGGCCAGGCGGATGGCGTAATCCTGCACGTGCGCGGCGATGATCACCTCGCGGACCAGATCCTGGAAGCGTATCAGAGTCTCGCCGTCCATCACCTTGTCGGCCTTGGGCCGTTCGCCGCGCGTCGTGCGGTCGAGGACCGTGGCCAGCTCGTCGCGCGTGGAGTAGCCCACGATCAGCTTGAACAGGAACCGGTCGAGCTGGGCCTCGGGAAGCGGATAGGTCCCCTCCTGCTCGATTGGGTTCTGGGTCGCCATCACGAAGAACGGCTCCTTGAGCCGGTGGATGTGGCCGCCCACGGTCACGGAGTGCTCCTGCATGGCCTCGAGCAAGGCCGACTGGGTCTTGGGCGTGGCGCGATTGATCTCGTCGGCCAGGACGATCTGCGAGAAGATCGGTCCGGACTGGAACTCGAACATCCGCCGGCCGTCGGGCGCTTCCATGACGACGTTCGTGCCGATGATGTCGGCCGGCATCAGGTCGGGGGTGAACTGGATCCGGTTGAAGTCGAGTTCCAAGGCGTCGGCCAGCGTCCGGACCAGCAGCGTCTTGCCCAGTCCCGGCACGCCTTCCAGGAGCGCATGGCCGCCGATGAACAGGCAGGCGAGGACGCCGTGGACGATGTCTTCGTGGCCGACGATCACCTTGGAGATCTCGGACTTCACCTGGTTGTACCGCGTCCGGAACTCCTCGGCGCGGGCTTCCATCGATTCTCGGGAATCTTCGGCCATCGACGGCGATCCTTTCATGACGGTGGTTTTGTATTTGTGAATATTCGGTGTCCGGGAGGTCCAAGGCTTTCGCCTCACCCCCCCTACCCCCCTTCGCAAGGGGGGGGGAGAAGGAATCTCGCACGCCAGTTGTCTTTTCCGCGCCCCAGTCGGCGCGGTTCACGTCTCGGACCTCGGATCTCGCTTCTCCTTTTCCTTCTCCCGCTCTTCCCAGACGCGCTGCTTGGCCTTGAGCAGACGATTGGTGTAGCTGCCTTCCTCGGGCTTCGGGGCATCAGGAGCAAGGCCCCCGCCGGCAGGGGCCGCGGGCCGGGCGGGACGCCTGACCTCGGCCGCGGGCGTGCCCCCGAGCAGCGGCTCGCCACTGGTCGGAGCGGTCGGGGGAGCATCGGCCTCGAAACGAGACGCGAATCGCGACCGGTCGAGCTGCTCGGTGACCTCAGCCTTGCGCGACTTCAGCTTGTCGAGGTAGTCGCTGCTCTGTACCGGCTGCTCCCCGCGCAGCCGCCGCCACTGGTTGACCAGGGCGGTCTTGATGCGGTCGGTGTCCGGGGCAATCCGCCGCACCGCGACGTCGCCCAGGAAGAGACAGGCCGCCAGCCAGAGCAAGAGCGGCCAGAGCGACGCGAACGACCGGGGATTGATCAAGCCCGGCTCGCGGCGGAAATGATCGATCGTGTCGATCGTCCGGGACAGGTCGATCCGGCCGTCGGTGGTGGTTTTCCAGTTCACCAGTTGCCCGTCGGTGAGGCTGGCGAGCGTCTCCAGCGTGGTCGGATTGGAGCGCAGCTCGCGGTACTCGTCGGAGTAAGGGACCGAGACG
>JBMFUH010000330.1:0-7208 GCA_049966735.1 Isosphaeraceae bacterium | reverse complement strand
AAAGGCGATCGCCGCGTTATGAAAGAGCCGCTCGCCCCACCGGGCCTTGGTGATCTCGCGCGGGCCTCCCAGGTCGATGCGGGCCATCATCTTCCGGGCCGGAATGTCGATCACGCCGACCGTGTCCTCGAGGCCGCAGGTCACGTAGGCCGTCTTGCCGTCGGCCGAGATCGCCAGCCCTCGGGGGTTGATGCCGGTCTTGATGTGGTCGGTCACGAACTCGGTGGGCTTGCCCAGGTGGTTGGGCAGGACGGTTTCTCGCTCCTCGGGGGTCGCCGTATCGATCACCTTGCGGAGCCGGCAGACGTCGATCAACGCCAACCGGTCGGTGGTGGCGCTGGCGACCAGGGCCAGACGGCCGTCGGGCGTGAACGCGACGGCGGAAGGATCGGGGAAGGATTCGCCCGGCTCGTCGAGCAGCACCTGGTCCACCCGGCCGTCGTCCTCGATGACCCCCAGGCCGTTGGTGACGGTCCAGCCTTGCGCCATCCTCGTCATCGGCACGAGGTTCTTGCTTCGCATCAATGTGGTCAGGGCGAACCGACCGGAGGGATGCCAGGCAACGCCCTGGAGCATGTTGGCGCCGGGGACCTTGAGACGATCATCGACGACGCTCCGCTCGGTGTCGATGACCGTCACCTCCGAAAGCGAGGGCTCGCGGAACTTGACTAACCGCGAGAGCGCGTTGGTCACGAGCAGCCGGCTGCCGTCCGGCGAGAGAGCCAGCGCCCAGGGGCTGCGGCTGGCCTCCAGGCGTTTCCGCTCCTTGAGCGAGGCCGCGTCGATCACCGAGATGTCGTCGGACGACGTGTTGAGCACGTAGATCGTCTGGCCCGAGGCGTCGGTCCGCACGCCGTGCGGCTCGTCGCCCACGGGAATCGTGGAGATGACCCGATGAGTCGTGGTATCGATCACCGACAGGCTGTCGTCGAGCCGGTTGGTGACGTAGGCGCGACGGCCGTCGGGACTGAACGTCAGGTCGGTCGGCTCACCCCCCACGGGAATCTCGCCAACCTTGCGGCGCTTTGCCGGGTCGATCACGCAGACGGTGGAGGAGGCCTCGCAGGTGACGTACAGTTCCTGGCCGCCCGGACGGAAGGCCAGGCCCAGCGGCGTCTTGTACCGGACCTCCAACGTGCTTGCCTGGGCCGTCCTGGGATGGGCGATCGTCCTCAAGGCGGTCTCGTAATCAAACGGCTTGCCATGAGCCTGTTCGTGGCAGGAGAGGCACGTGGTCTTGTCGATCTTGAGCAGACCGGCCGAGATCGCCCGCGCCTTGTCCTTCATCACCTCTTCAGGGGAATAGGCACTCCCCGCGCCATGGCAGGATTCGCAGCCCACCCCCTCGAGCACGGAGTAGCTATCGAGCATGCCTCCGGCGGGGCGATGAGCCGCCGTGCCGTGACACTTGAGACACGCCATGCTCGACTGTGGGTCGCCCTTGACGCCGCTTTGGGCCGCGATGGCAAAGCCCTCCGGCGTGGCCAGCGAGGCAAAGGCTAGCGCGTGCTTGGAGAGCTGCCAACGGGAAAACTGCGAGCCTTGCTCGCGGGCGTCGTGACAGGCGCCGCAGGCCTGGGAGCCGGTGTATTTGGCGCTCGACGATGGATTGGTGGGGAACTCGACAGGATCGCGCGTGTCCTCATTCCGTCCCTTGGGCGTGGGATGCGCGATCTCGCGGAGAGCCTGGGCGAGATCGAATGATGTCGTCTGGCGATTGGGCTGGCGCGACGGTTGAGGGAGACAGCGGGTGTGCGAGGGCTTGTCCTTGTGGCACTTCATGCAATCGGCGCTCATGGGGCTGGCCAGACGGACCCTGGGCCCGGAGTCCCCCTTGTTCGCGCCCGACCACGAATCGACGTGTTCGCTGCCCGGCCCGTGGCACTTCTCGCACTGGACGCCGTCCAGGACGGAGAACGTATCATCCTTCTCCCAGTCTTCGGCATTGGCCGCGGTGGCATGGCAGCCCAGGCAGAGCGGCGACTGCCTCGGCTCAATGGGCACGCCGCTGATGGCGGCGATCGCCCGGGCCTCCGGCGCGGCCAGACTGGCATAGGCCCGAGCATGTTTCGAATGGAGCCAGATGGTGGTTTGCTGGCCCGCGTCCTTGCCGTTATGACAGGTCGCGCAGACCTTGGCTCCCACGTAGACCGCGCCCCGGGGCTGGGCCAGCACCGGTTCCGTGCCGACGACCGAGAGCACCGGGACGAGCATCCAGATAAACCGACATGAGCACATGAATATTCTGGACATTTCTCGATGTCTCCGTCTAATGGCCGGGCTGGACCACTTGGAGGATCTGGTTGGCCGGCACGTCCTTGAGCACGGTGGTAGATCCATCCGGCCAGCGGATCCGCACCGTGTCGGCCTTGGCCGCCTGGGCCAGGCCGAAGTGCAGACGGGGATCGCCCTGGGAGAGGTATCCCCGCACGGGGATCAGGTCATCGAGCTGCACCAGCGATCCGGTGGTGACGGTGACGCGGGCGCCCAGGGCGAGGACCTTGCCACCCTTGAGCCGGGCGTCGACTTTCAGCCAGTGGTTCATGGCGTTGCCGCCGTCGTTGCGGAGCAAGCGCGGGGAATCGTTGAGGTTGACGATCAGGAGATCGATGTCGCCGTCGTTGTCGAAGTCGCCCCAGGTCGCGCCTCGGCCCACGAACTTCTGGGCGAAATAAGGCCCCGAGCGGCTGGCGACGTCGATGAATTTCCCATTGTGCATGTTGTGCGCCATCACGGCGCCCTCGCCGTACTCGTGGTGGGCGGCGCCGTTGGCGACGAAGACATCGAGGTAGCCGTCGTTGTCGAAATCCTGGAGGACCCCTCCCCAGCCGGTGTACTGTCCACAGATTTCAGCCAGTCCCGCCGCGTTGGTCTGATCTTCGAAGAACTCGCCCTTGTTGATGTGCAGGCAGCCGTATGCCATGTCGGGGATGTAGAGGTCGAGCCGGCCGTCGCGGTTCACGTCGCCGAAGACCGGACCCATCGCCGAGACTCCCTGTCCGCCCTCGCCGAAGGACAGGCCGAGGATGAGGCCGTCGCTGACGAACTTGCCCTTGCCCAGATTGCGCAGAAAATAGCTCTCCATCGCGTCGTTGGACACGTACAGGCCGAGCCGGCCGCTATTGAGCAGGTCGGCCGCCGTCGCGCTCATGGCCCGACCGCCCTTGTCGACAACGCCCGCTTCCTCCGTCACGTCGGTGAAGGTGCCGTCGCCGTTATTGCGGTACAGATGGTCCGGCTGGCCTTCGTACGAGAGCGGTCCGGGATAGCCGCTGGCCGCGTAGTAGTTGCGGAACTTGCCGCCGTCATACTTCAGGTAGTTGGCGACGAAGACGTCGAGCTTGCCGTCGCCGTTGTAGTCGAACCAGACGCCCGAGAGGCTCCAGCCCGGATCGGCCAGCCCCGACTTCTGGGAAACGTCGGTGAAGGTGCCGTCGCCGTTGTTGTGGTAGAGGACGTTGGGGCCATAGTTGAGCACGTAAAGATCGATGTTGCCGTCGTTGTCGTAATCAGCGGCCGAGCAAGCCACGCCGTAGCCGTCGCCGCCCCCCACGCCTGCCTTCGCCGTGACATCGGTGAAGGTGCCGTCGTGGTTGTTGCGGTAGAGCTTGTTGGACAGCTTGCCCTTGAGCCGGCGGCCCGTGTTGTCGTTGACGTCGGGCCGATACCTGCCGGAGACGAGGTAGATGTCGAGCCAGCCGTCGTTGTCGTAGTCGAAGAACATGGCGCCCGCGCCCGTCCCCTCGACGATGTTGCTCAGTTCCTTGTCACCGAAACTGTGCTTGAAGTGAATACCGGCCGAGGCGGTCACGTCGGTGAAGACCGGCACGGGCGGGTCCTCGGCGACCGCTCGCCGGCTGACGCCGGCGAGCGAAGCCAGAATAAGCAGGATAAGCGCGATTACGGATACTCGAGTCATCGGTTTGGTCCTGATTTCGCCGCCCCTCGTGCGTCCGGTCGCACGGCGAAGCGAGCCCCCAGATCAATCCAACGGATAATTGTTTGTTTATCCATATCCGACAATCCGGGAGACTCTCCCGGAGGAATCGGTTTGACCACTCCATGCACCGCCGCGCCGTCCCAGGGCCGGGCCGTGTTCCGCCCCAGAATGTGCCAGACCAGCGGACTGGTGCGGGCCCGCCCGGCGTGCACGTGCTTGCCCAGACCGGAGTCCTGGTTCGGGGCGACGAGCGCCTCGTAAAGCTTGCGCGGCCGCGCGTCGGCCGGCGCGGCCGCCTGCTCCAGGTCTGGCGCCTGCCCTCCGGCGCGGTGGCACGCCACGCACCGCCGCGCGAGAATCGGCGCCACGTCGGTGGCGAAATCGACCGCGATCCGCCGCGGGGCGGGAACGGCCACCTTGGAGACATCGTGCTTGAGCGCGTCCGGAACGCGATTGACGGGCGTCAGTTCCGGGTCCTCGTGGCAGCCGATGCACCCTTGCGCCTGATGGTTCCGCGCCCAGATCCAGCCGCAACTCCGCAAGGCGAGCTCGTTGTCGTCCAGAATCTGGAGCTGGATGGGCGTGCTGGCCGGAACCGAGAGGTGGAACGAGCCGTCGCTGTCGACGGGGACCTCGGCGAGAACCCGCCGCGCCGCGAGCCGCGGAGCGGCCGATGAACCGCGGCACTTTTTCCCGCCCAGCGGGTCGGGCAGCCCCTCGATCACGCGGAGGGTCTTGACCGACCCCTGGGCCAGCCAGGATGGATTCGCGAGATCTGTATTATAGACGTTGATACAATAAAACTCTGCCAGAGGGTCGTTCGGGTTCACCACGCTTGACCGGCCGTCGGGCCGGGGTCGGGGCTGGACGGCGCGAGCTTGATATTCGTGATATCGCGGGTCGTCCAGGATGCGCTCGCGCTTGCCTGTCGCCGGGTCGAGGCGGTAAAGGCCGAGCGAGCCTGAACCGTCCGACGGCCGCCACGACACCAGGATCCGGCCGTGGGGCAGGGGGGCGGGCGAGGAGAAGAGGCCGTCGCGGGCGGTGGTGATCGTGCGATAGGAATGGAGCGGGCGGCGGAGCGAGACGCGGGAGAGGCTGCCCGAGCCGTCGTGCGAGCTCCCGTCGGTTTCGACGAAGATCACCGAGCCGTCCGCCGTGACGCAGGGCATGCGCTGGAGGCGAGCGGATTGCCGGCCGACGAGTGGGGCTCGGTCAGATCCGTCGGTGTTGATGGTCTCGAGCACGAGCCGGCCGCGTGGTCCGTCGTCGCAGGTGGCGCGGTGCCAGGTGGCGTAGACGATCCGGCCGTCCGCCAAAATCGCCGGGTCCAGATCGCTGGCGAGGTTATAGGTGATCCGCTGGAGGAACGAACCGTCGAGCTTGCAGGTGTACAGGCTGGCAGCCGGCGAGCCGTCCCGCTCATCGGCGGTCTGGGCCCGCGTGCTCACGAAGGCAATCTGCTCCCAGGGTAGCTTCTCGGTGATCATATAGAACAAAGAGGTGTAGATCGGAGAGTGGCACTGTCCGGCGTTCCTGGTGATCTGGCGGGAGGTCGAGCTGGCCAGATCCATTTCGAAGATGTTCCAGTCATCCCCCGCGCGGGGCTTGGCCGCGAAGAGGAGGTGCTTGCCGTCAACCGAGACGTCGGGGTCGCAGGCGCTCTCGAAGCGGGAAGTCAGAACGCGCGTGTGACCGTCGGGCTCAAGCAGGATGAGCCGGGCGCCTTGCCGGGGATCGTGGCCCTGGCGGCCTTCTGTTCGGCAAGGCGCTTTGACGGCCGGTGGCTGGCAGGGCGCCTGGGTGAAGACGACGGGGACGTCGAGAACCCCCGCCTGGCGGCAGGTCGCCGGCGGGCGAGCAGGCGATTGCGCCAGTGCAGCCGTGGGGACAAGGAAGACCGGGATTGCCAGGACAACCCGCAGTGTCGCGCGGGCGCGAAATCGAGGAAGAATCATCCGGGAGACCTGCTATGGGAAACGCGTCGTGAAACTCCGAGATCGGGTCACGCCGGGGACAGTCAAACGGAATTCATTCCGTTCCACGCGATACATGTCGCCGCGAGAGCCGTGATCCGCCGAGCGTCTCAACCAGTCCGGCAGGCATGCCGGGCGGGATGGGATGGCCCGGATTCGTCGGCCACCTCCAGTTTCATCGCTCCCGACACCAGCCGCATGGCCAGGATCGAGAGCAAAGTCAGTTTCAGTCGTATTGTATCGTACCGTCACGGTCACGGTCACGCAATGCACCAGGCGGAAAACCCCGCTGTGGTTCATTGTACTCGCGGCAAGGCCGAAGGCCAAAGAGACCTCCAGGGCAGTATACGCTCGGAGGCCGCGTGTGGTTCGGTTTTACTTGCCTCTGGCCGAGTGGAAGGTTAAGATGACCACTCTTGCCGCGATCATTCGTGCCCGAAGTGCCGGCTCGCGACCGGTCGCCCGCGGCGGAAAGTGGAACCGGAAAGCCCTTGCCAACTGGTTGGCAAGCATGGTTGGAGTGTTGAAATGTCGTTGGACAAGAGCTTGAAGAAGGGGGGCGGCCTGACGCGGTCCCGCAACGTGCTCACTCGCGCGGAGCGGCTGGCGGTCCTGCAGGAGGATGACCGCTGGTTGCCGTCGGCCGGTGTGTTCAACTTACCCAAGACCAAGTATCGCCGGCTTGCACCCGGTCAGTCCGGTCCCAAGCGTCCCGGCGTGGGAAAGTGAGCCGGCCTTCGCGACGCCTCGAGAGTGCGACGGTCTGCCGCGGTCAGCATGAGTCTCGGATTCGCGGATGTCGATCCCCGATCTCGTGATCGGGGTTTTTTCTTGATCGGCAACTTGCAGGAAATCTTAGCGGTCGGTGGGAACCGTGTTGAGCTGCGAGATCAACGAGAAATCCTGTTCCGTCAGCCCCCCGACGTCGTGTGTGGACATCTCGAGCCGAACGCTGCGAAAACTGATGTGGATGTCGGGGTAATGCCCGGTTCTCTCGACCAAGGGCGCGATCTGATTGACGAATTCGATCGCGCGACGAAACGATGCAAACTGCCACGTCCGGACCAGCATGTCCCCGTGCCGCTCCCAGCCCTTGGCTTCTGGCAGCTTGTCGGTGATCTCGGCTTCGGTGAGCTTGGACACGGCCTCTGCCCTCCTTCGCTCCGCGCCGGGCGCCGGATTGTTGACGAGTCGAGCTTGTTGGTCATGAGAAAAGGCAAGCTGGCGCACCGGCTCGGCTACCCCCATTATCCTGGGTGACAGGCGGTCGAACAAGGGTTGAATTCGCCTTT
>JBMFUH010000329.1:0-7219 GCA_049966735.1 Isosphaeraceae bacterium | reverse complement strand
GTGCTTGGGCGGGAGTCTCTTTCGGTTCGGAACACAACCAGAGGGTTTCATGATTGAACCCAATCTCATTCGACTCACGCTCAAGGCCGATCTCGACCTCGTAACGGACGATCGAAAGATCCTTCTTGCCCTTGTCCATCACCTCTCGAATCTTGGTCGGTATTTTCGACTCAACGGCGATCTGGAAGGATGATCCCTCCCCCTTCCAAAGGAGCTTCGAGAAGTCGGCGCTCCGATTTCCGACCGCTTCGGGTACGTCGCCTCGGAACCGCATCACGTCGCCGAGGAAGAGGAGAAGGTCCAGAAATGTCGTCTTGCCGCTCGCGTTGGGCCCAACAAGCGCATGGAAACGGTCGAGTGAACAATCGGCCTGCTTGAGACTACGGAAATGACGAGCTTGAAGACGACTGAACATTAGGGCGCACCAAAAAACGTGAGTCGAGTCAGAAGCTCACCGGTCTAATGAGAATCCAAGTGCAATCCATTGAACGTCAGGCGGAGGATCCGGGTCTCTTGCTCATTTCGGTTTCGCCGCCGGATGCCCGAGCCGATGGCGGTGATCGATCCTCTATAATGATCGACTGCGAGCGAGGCTAGGTGCAGGTTAATCAGGCGCAAGGATTGCAAAAGGTGTCCTTGATTCTGAGTGGAGCACTGGGACATAGGTTGGATGGCCCGTTCCATTCCGGCGCGCGGCCGAAGTCACGGCACGATCTTGAGCAAGTGAAACGAACCAATCCGGGGAACTGGCCCAGGGATTCAGGTTCCATACAGAAACGCATCGCCGTCGACTTCAACATGAACCTCAACGAGTTAGCAGTCCAGCCCGTCGACCGCTTTCAGGCAATACGGCCCATCCACCCCAACGCGTTCTTCGACCGCGAGTTCCTCAGGAGGCCTGTCGAGTCGCTGCTCCAGACGATTCGACGGTTGCCGAAGGAGAACAACAAGGCGGCGGGGGAAAGCCAAAAAGAGGACGCCCAGTAGAGTGTGAAAGCAAAAAATGTACTAATCTACGCTATCCTTGCCAACCCAGACCGTCTCGCCCTTTCAGTGCGTCTTTACGCCCTCCCCATTCGTGAGATTCGTTCGATTCGTGGTTCCTTCCGTTTGGCTTTTCTCCTCCCGTCCCTCCTGGTTCTCGCTGATTTGCCGCGGTGGCCGCTGCGTCCTTCGACCCGCTTTCATTCCGCGTGCGCGGGACAGATTGGGAAGATATGTATATGCGCCCCTGGGTTTTGCAGCGCCGAGAGGAAGGCTTGGGGATTACTGGGCGAGACGAGGATCGCGTAGCCGAGATTCGTCGGGATGTAGACGGCCCGTGCGGGGCGGCGGAGGAAGAGCAGGGCGATCTCGTGGTTCCCCATCAGGCGAAACCAGCCCGCCTGGTAGTGCGGGAGCCCGGCGCCGATGAGTTTGAATCGCGGCCGCGGCCCCGGTTCGGCATCCGGATCCACCACGCGGGCTGCTCCCACGTCCAGCGCCGACCTCGGGATCATCCGGCCGAACAGATTGGCTTTGATGTTCAGCCCCTGTGCCGAGACCTCGAATTCGACCGGCCGCCCGAGCTCTGCCCAGGCCGCGCTTTGCAGCGCAAGGACCACCACCAGACCGGCGGCGCAGCGTTGCATCGAGCGCTTGCTCATGAAGAGTTCTCCTGCTTCTCTGTCCCCCATCGCGGCACCGCCCGTCGAGATCATCGGTTGGAACGGTGGTCAGCTTGAATCTCGAAAGAGCGGGCGGCCTGTTGCCACCCGCATTCAGCACCTCCACGTTCAGCTCGCCTCTCCGCCACCGGCTGTCGACTGGCCGCTGCCCACTGCTCGCTGGCTCAGGGCTGGAAACCCGGAAACGCCGAATACTCTGGAGTTAGCCTTGCAGGGATCTGGCGGACGAAGTAATGTACGCCTTGCATGTCCAGGTTCTATCCGATCGGTGATCCAGATCTAGGTCGGCGGCAGCCGAGACGGTCGGCCCTTGATGGATGCGCACTTCCCTGATCCGCAACGGCTCAATGGGCGGGTCCGATGGCGGCTTGTCTTGCTGGCGGCCGGTTTGCTAGGGCTTCTGGGCGTGGCGCGGGGGCTGGAACCTGACCCCCGCGGCTATGGCACACATATGCAGCTCGGCCTGGGGCCGTGCGCGTTCCTCGTGATGACGGGGCGTCTCTGTCCGACTTGCGGCATGACGACCGCCTTCGCCTGGTTCACGCGGGGCTCGCTGGGTGCATCGTGGCGGGCCAATCCGGCAGGGTGCCTGATCGCCCTGTTGATTGTTCCCGTCTCGAGCTGGCTCCTACTGTGTGTTTGGCTTGGGAGGCCCATCGGCTTCCGGTCGATTGACCGGCCCCTCTTGGGGCTCTTGATTGCGATCGTCTCCGCCAGTCTGGCGTTCTGGTTCATTCGAATCCTCGGTGCTTCCTCGTTCTGGACCTGACCGGCGCGCCGCCGTGACCGGGTTCCAGCAAGCCGGCACCCGAAACCAAGGAAGGAGGGGGTGAAGGATGACCCCTGGAACTCGGGCAATTTTGCGGCGCGCCGCCGTGATGCTTGTGATGGTCGGAGGACTGGTCGCTCTGGTGGGCTGCGACCCGCGTCCCTTCTTCTTTTTCCTCCAGCCTTTTGACCCCATGATCGAGCCCCCCGGGCCCTCGCTGCAGGGGAAAAAGGTGGTGGTCTTGACTCACGCGACCTCGGGGAGCCAGTCCGAGTTTCCCACGCTCGAGCGCGAGCTCAGCCGCGAGTTCATTTCCAATCTCAAGAAAAAGGTGAAAAAGATCACCGTGGTTGACCCGGACAAGGTGACGACCTGGGTGGAGGGGCATCCCAAGTGGACCGATCCCTCGGACGCCGCGCGCGACTTCGAGGCCGACGTGGTCATCTTTCTGGAGATGGAGATGTTCCGGATCCAGGCGCCGGGAGACCTCAACGTTCTGCAGGGTAGCTCCAAAGTGCACATTCAGGCATTCGCGATGGAGTATCCCAAGAACAGCAAAGGCTGGCCGATCAAGGACCAGCCCAAGGAGTCGCACTCGATCTACGACGACTACCAGGAGAGCAGCTTCCCGATTCGAGGGCCGGTGCCGATGGATTCCGGGGTTGGGCGCAACGCCTTCAAGACCAAGTTTGTGCAGGTGATCGCCGCCGAGTGCTCCTGGCACTTCGTGGAACATTCGCCGGATGACATGATCCAGGAGGTGCGATTCAACCAGCGGTAGGAGCAAGACAGCACTCATCCGGTGATCGGCCCCGGAAATGGCCCGATCTCGACAACGGCTGGACAGACCCGGGGCGGGCTCTCGCGGGCTCGCCCCGAGCCTTGCGCGGGGGTGCGATGAGGAGATCAGGAAATGACCTCCCTTGCGAGTCCCTGGTTGGTCGCTTACAATACATTGGTAAGGTTCGAAAATCTCACCGCGACCCAAGCCCTCGTTCCTCCCGCCCAGCAAAGACCTGCCTCGCGAGTTGATGCCCCCGATCACCGCGACTGAGTGCCAGAACACTGCAGGAGAAGAGCTATGCGCGTCGATCGTCGATCGTTCGTGCGATCCGCGGTCGGGCTATTGCCTGCCCTCGGGGCGTTTCATGCCCCCGCGGCAGACGGTCAAGGTCCACAAACGCAGCCGATCCGCGTCCGGATCTGGTGTGAAGGCACGGCGCCCCGCTCGGTTTACCCGGACGACATCGACGGCGCCTTGGCCGATCAACTGGGCCGACAGGCCGGCTTCGCCGTGACCCGGGGACGGCTGTCCGATCCCCAGGCCGGCCTTGCCGATCAGGCACTCGATGCCAGCGACGCGCTTGTCTGGTGGGGGCATCTGCGGCACGATAACGTGCCGGACGATCGCGCCTTGGCGGTGGTCAAGCGGGTCAGGGAGGGGCGGCTCGGATTCCTCGCGCTTTATGCCTCGTGCGGCAGCAAGCCGTTCAAGCAGATGATGAACATGCCCTGCGAGCCGGGAAGCTGGCGAGAGGACGGCCGTCCCGAGTTCGTTTCGGTCAAGGCGCCCGACCACCCCATCGCCCGAGGGATCGCTCCGTTCACCATCCCCAAAACCGACATGTTCTCCGAGCCCTTCGCCGTTCCCAATCCCGAGACGGTCGTCTTCGTCTCCTCCTGGGCGAAGGGAGAAACCCTCCGCAGCGGCCTGACCTGGACGATCGGCAAAGGACGGGTCGCCTATCTTCGCGCAGGTCCGGACAACTACCCAATCCTCTTTCATCCTTCGATCCGCCAGGCGATCGCCAACTCGGTTCGCTGGCTGGCGCACCGTTCATAATCCATCCATGCATTCGTTCATGCACTACTTCGTGACCTCATGCCGCCCTGATGGCTCGACAAACGGACCATTGACTCCCAGGATCGCAAATCTATAATCGACCCTGAATCCATGGTCCCGCGGCGGGCTCTGGTGGTTGCCATGATTTGATCGGCCTCGCGGTTTGGCCCGACCTGCCGCCGCGGTTTTGACGCTCTTCCCTGAAGCGGTCTTTCTTGACCGCACCTTGCATGTGTCGGATGACCTTCGGTCGTGGTCGGCCGGAGAGTTCGAGAGTCGGAATGAGCTTCCAGAGCGGGTCGGAGCGTGTCCGTCTCGCCGGCGTGGATTCCCAACCCCGAATGGAGTGAGCATCGATGCGGAAGGTTCTTCTCAGTCTCGCGGTTGTCGCTCTCTGCGTCCCGGTCTTCGCGGACCACTTCAACAAGAAGGTCAAAGTGGGCGATCCCGCCCCCACCTTCTCCGGAATTCCAGCCTACGCCCCGGGCGGCGAGCAGACCAGCCTCAGTCTTTCCGACATCAAGGAAGACGTGGTGGTTCTGGTCTTCCTGGGCAATCACTGCCCGTACGTCGTGGCGGCTGATGATCGGATCATCGACTTCGTCGCCGACTACAAGGACAAATCGGTCAAGCTGGTGGCCGTGAGCGTCAACGACATCGATGAGGACCGTCTGCCCGCCATCAAGGACCACATGAAAGAGAAGAAGATCAACTACGTCTACGGCTACGACGAGACCCAGAAGATCGGCCGCGACTACGGCGCCTCCGCTACCCCCACCTTCTTCGTGCTCGACAAGGATCGGAAAATCCGCTACATCGGCGCCCAGGACGACGGCCCTCTGGACGAGACAAAGGTCACCAAGCACTACCTGCGCGACGCGGTTGACGCCCTGCTCGCCGGCAAGACCCCGCCCGTCGAGGAGACCCGTGCGATTGGATGCGGTGTAGCGTACAAGAGAAAATGAGGCTTTCGCCCCGCTGCCGAAATGCCTGGCCGTCCCAACGGGACGCCCGCCCGATGTCGCGGGAGCCGCCGGGAACTCACCTGCCGGCGGCTCGTGCTGCTGAACCGGAACCGGAAGAGGACAACCCACGCGTCTTGCCGACGTCGCTCTGGAGGAGAGGTCGAATGAGTTCATTGTGCCGCATGTATTCCCTTTGCTTCCTGGTCGCGGGCCTGCTTCTCTTGGGCTCGCCCCGCGCCGCCGTGGCCGAGGACGCCATCCCCACGGGGACGATCAAGCTCGAGTCCCTCAAATGGCCGAAGTTCAAGGAGCGGCTTGCCGCCACGCCGGCGAAATACACGCTCGTCGATGCCTGGGCCACCACCTGCGGCCCCTGCAAGGAAAACTTCCCTCACCTGGTCGAGATGCACAGGAAATTCGCCGTCAAGGGCCTCAAGGTGATCTCGCTGGCGCTCGACGATCCCACCGACAAGAAAGCGGTCGCCGCGGCCGAGAGGTTTCTCCAGGAGAAGAAGGCGGAGTTCACGAATGTCCTGCTCGATGAGAACTACGGCGACGGCTTCGACAGGCTCAATATCAATACCATCCCGGCCGTCTTCCTCTTTGACCCCGCGGGCAAGGAAGTCAAGCGGTACACGATGGACGACCCCGATCACCAGTTCACGTACGCTGAAGTGGAAAAGGACGTGAGCTCCTTGCTCGCTGGCGGCTCGTCGAAATAATTCTGGGCGAAAGCCCCATTCTCTGCTAGGCTAGGATATCGTGGGGCCGGCTGTGCGGACCAAATGCTCCGGCCACCGGTCCGCACAGCCGACCCTACAGGGAGCTATCGACCCGAAAATCGCGCTCGAATTCAATGCACCACGGGCGTGCGGCCCTGCTCTGAAGCGCTCGCCCTTTCTGTTTTCTCAAGCTGACACGGAATCTCATGAAAGACGGCATCCATCCCAAATACGTGGAGTGCGTGGTCACCTGCGGTTGTGGCAATACGTTCAAGACCCGCAGCACCAAGCCCAAGATCATGGTTGAAGTCTGCTCCAAGTGCCATCCCTTCTTCACCGGGTCGGTCAAGTTCGTCGACGCCGCCGGCCGTGTTGACAAGTTCAACAAGAAGTTCCAGGGCACCTACGGTAAGTCCAAGAAAGCCAAGGCCGAAGCTCAGGCAGCCCAGAAGGCTTAGCTTCCTTTCTCCGAACATGGTGACGGCCCGTCGGGCGGCGCACTTTCCGGGCGCCGCTCGATGGGCCGTTGCTGCTTGCTCGATCCAGGCCTTCTCCTGAATCTCCTTCCATGAGGAACCTCCGTCGCCGTGTTCGAGAAACTCCAGGCCGACTATCTTCGATTTCTCGAGATCGAGCGGCTCTTGCTTGACCCCGAGGTCACGGCCGACGCCTCGCGCGTGACGGCTCTGGCCAAGGAGCGCGGAACGCTCGCCAAGCTCGGTGTTCCCTACGGACGCTACCTCGAGCTGGGCCGGCAGATCGCCGAGGCCGAAGCCCTCCGCGCCTCGGAAAAAGACCCCGAGATGAAGGAATACGCCATCGGCGAATTGCAGATCCTCAAGGAACGCCAGGAACAGGAAGGCGAGGCCCTGCGCGACCTGCTCTACGATCGCCAGTCGGGCGCGGACCACGCGGCGCTCATCATGGAAATCCGGGCTGGGACCGGCGGTGACGAGGCGGCCCTCTTCGCCCGCGACCTCTACGAGATGTACCGCCGGTTCGCCGAGAGCCAGGGCTGGAAGGTCGAGGTCATGGACATGGAGGCCACCGAGCTGGGCGGCTTCCGCGAGATCTCCTTCAGCGTCACCGGCCTAGGGGCGTTCCGCAACCTTCAGTTCGAGAGCGGCGGCCATCGCGTCCAGCGCGTGCCGGAGACCGAGGCCCAGGGGCGCATCCACACTTCGGCCGCCACGGTCGCCGTGCTGCCCGAGCCCGAGGACGTGGAGATCGAGATCCGTCCCGAAGACCTCCAC
>JBMFUH010000328.1:0-7220 GCA_049966735.1 Isosphaeraceae bacterium | reverse complement strand
GGTCGAGCTGGGCTTCCGGCAGAGGATAGGTTCCTTCCTGCTCGATCGGGTTCTGAGTGGCGATGACGAAGAAAGGATCGGGCAAGTGCATGGTGTCTTGCCCGACCGTCACCTCACGCTCCTGCATCGCCTGCAAGAGCGCGGCCTGGGTCTTGGGAGGGGTGCGGTTGATCTCGTCGGCCAGGATGATGTTGGCGAAGATGGGCCCCGGCACAAACCGGAACGCCCGCCGCCCCGCTTCCGGCTCTTCCAGAACATTCGTGCCGGTGATGTCCGAGGGCATCAGGTCGGGCGTGAACTGGATGCGCTTGAAGCTGACATCGAGAATCCGGGCGATCGAGCTGACCAGGAGGGTCTTGGCCAGCCCGGGAACCCCCACCAGGAGCACGTGTCCCCGCGTGAAGATCGACGCTAAGATCAGCTCGATCACGTCGCGCTGGCCGATGATGACCTTGTTCAGCTCGGCGACCATGACGTCGCGCGAATGACGGAACTCGTCGAGTAGCTGCGTGATCCGATCGCCGGCAGTAGACATGCCATGAAGTCCCTGGTCATGAAGTCCCTAGTCATCAGGTCCTTGGGTCACGAAGACCGTGGGTCATCAAGTCCCCCAGTGGTCGAGGCCCGGACCAAGGACCAAGGACTCAAGGACAAAGGACTCAAGGACGGCGAGCACTCATTGTAGCGCCTCCCGAATCTTCGATTCAAGCGCGCCTCCAGACCGATCCGGCCACCTCGTGCTGCCACTGTTGCGATACCGGATCGCACCCCAAACAGCACCAACTTCCCAGTCGCACCATCTTAACCAAACAGAGCCACGCAATGAGGAAACCGCAAGGTGAGGCCGGCGGAGCGAGATTCCGCAGTCCGTATTCCCCATGCCGTCACTGTCCACTGCCCACTGCCCACTCCTCATCATGGCAGCGTGGAGTAAATGACGATGTTGGCGGCGATTTTCAGTGCCGAGTCGTAGATGTAGCCCTTGCAGTCGAGTCCCGAATGCCGCTCCAGGGCGCAGCCGATGTCGAGCTTCGAGTAGATGATCGCCCAGTGGCCGTTGATCTTGACCCCTTCAAGCTGCGGGAAATCCTTGCCGCCGCCGGCCGCGTGCGTGTACTGACACATGGACAGATCGAAGCCGACCTTGGTGGTATAAATCTCGTCGTCGCGGGGAATGGCCACCAGGGGGTTGTTGGGGAAGAGCTGGGTCACGAACCGCCGGAAGGCGGCGTCGAAGGCGGGACTGCCGCAGGCTGAGTCGCTGAAAAGGGTGCCCCCGCCGGGCTCGATGTGCCGCCGCAGCGCGTCCAGGTCCTGTGGCGTGAAGGAAAACTCACCCCGGCCATGCAAGTAAACAAGCGGATAGTAAATGAGGTTGGGGTCGGTGGGGAACATCTCCTTGTGGTTCACCACCACGTCGAAGCTCAACGGAGGATGGCGCAGGGCATCCATGAGGTTGGGCACGGCCAGGGGGGCGACGTTCCACTGGCCGGCATGTTCGAGCTTGGCGATGCGCAGCGCGCCTCGCTTGGCGGGCGCCGCGCGGAAGTTGTGAACCTCGCGGAGCACGAGCTTGTCGGCGGGCATTTCCCGGCCGGTGGCGTAGTCGATGACGTTTTGCCCCACCCGCGTGGCCAGGATGACGGCGTTGTTGTCCGGCACGCGTTCGGCCTGGTTCCAGTAGCACGACAGGTCCTTGAGCGAGTAGATGACCACGGTCCGGCAGCCGTGCTCGATGCCCCAGAGCGGGTAGGCTCCCGGCGTCAGCAGGTGCTTGGCCCGCCAGACGGGGTGGTCGTCGGAGAGGGGCTTGAGCTTGTATTCCGGCTCGGGGAAGATCTGCTTCATGAGATCCCTGAAGCCGGCGTCGAATTCCCGGCTGTGGCAGCAGGCGTCGGCGAAGATGAAGCCCCCTTGCTCCACGAAGTCGCGAAGGTTCTGCCGGGCCCGGGCATTGAAACTGGGAGCCTGGTGGCCGTTGAAGAAGAGGATGGGGGCCTGGAGCAGGTCGGCGACGCTGGCGACAGCCGGGTCGACGATCTGCCAGGTGAGCAGGTTCTTCCAGTCCCGAGAGACGATGTCAACCATGTTGCGCACGTCGTCGGGGTCGTGGTTCCAGTCGCCCAGCGGGCCGTGGCGGAGCTTGTTGATCAGAACCGGTGCTCGGCCCTTGGCCAGAAATAGGAGCGCGAAGCTGGTGGCGATCGGCGGTTGTTCGGTCGCGCCCCGCCAGAAGCCCCCCAGCCGGTCCTGGCTGTGGACCAGTTCCTCGGCGCCCTCGCGATACCAATCGTGCTGGCCGAAGAAGCGGATGCCCGCGAGCCGGCCGGCCCGTTCCAAGCCGTAAAGGAAGTAGAGCTTCCATTGCTGTCCCATGGGGAAGTTTTGGCCGACGCTGAAGTTGTTGGCCAGCCAGTTGATGCCGCGGTTGAGGAAGACGTTGGACGCTCCCTGGCCGCAGTTGTGGATCTGCGCTCCCTGAAGATATTCCGCCCCCTGGAACCGCTTGGAGCCGGTGATCACCAGGCTGGAGACCCCCGCGCACGTCATGCTCGACGTGGAGAGCAGGTCGCCTGAGTGGTATCCCCAGCCGCCATCCCTGCGCTGGCACTTCTCCCAGTAGGACCGGGCCAGGACCCAGACTTCCGCCCGAACCGGCACACCGACCTCGCTGGCCGCGTTCAGACCCAGGAGGGCGTACTGGGTGTTGGAGTTGTCGCCCCCCTGGCGGACGTCGGTGTAGCTCCAGCAGCCGGCCGTGCCGCGATCGCCCGGCTTGATCTGGGCCGCCTCCAGCCAGGTCACGTTGGCGGCGATCCGGAGCTGGTCGCGTTCCGGCTCGGCGGCGGCGAAGACCATGGTCTGAAGGGCGATGGCGTACGTGTTGTTGAGCGCTTCGGGGGTGAACCTGCGCAGGTAGCCGAGCGACTTCTGGATGACCGGCGCATTGGGCTTTTCCCCCGCCGTCAGGAGGGCCAGCGTGATCAGGCTGGTCGTTCCCGTCCTGGCCTGGGCGCTGACATCTTCCCAGGAGCCGTCGGCTCTCTGGTGCTGTATCAGGTAGCGGATGCCGTCGCGAATGGCGCGTTGCACGTCCTCGCTGGTGATCGCGGCTCGTGCCGAGGCGGACGAGACGAGTGGCGGGAAGCACGCCAACGCCAGGACGAGGGCGGCCCAGGCCCAATCGAGTGGGCAGTGGGCAGTGGGCAGCGGGCAATGGCGAGTGGCGAGTGGCGAGTCAGGAGTTGTCACGGCATCAGTTTCCCGGTTGTTAATCATGGCCCCGTGATTCCGCGCTAATTCCGCATTCCGCAGTCCAGATTCCCCGTTCCGCCACCAGCCACTGTCCGCTGCCCATCACGGCAGTGTGGAATAGATCACAATGTTGGCGGCGATCTTGACCGCCGACTCGCTGTTATAGCCCTTGCAGTCCAGCCCCGAATGGCGTTCCAGGGCGCAGCCGATGTCGTATTTCGAGTAGATGATCGACCAGTGGCCGTTGATCTTCACGCCTTCAAGCTGAGGATAATCTTTTCCCCCTCCTGCGGCGCGGGTGTACTGAGACTCGGACAGGTCGAAGCCGACTTTCGTCGTGTAGATGTCGTCGGTGTGGGGGATGGGTACCAGAGGATGACCCGGCAACAGCTCGGCCACGAACTTGCGAAACGAGGCGTCGAACGAGGCGCTGCCGCAGGCGGCGTCGCCGAAGAGGGTCCCGCCGCCGGGCTCGATGTGCCGCCGCAGCGCGGCGAGATCGTCCTTGGTGAACGAGAACGCGGCCCGGCCGTGCAGGTAGAGCAAAGGGTAATAGATCAGGTTGGGGTCGCTGGGCAAGAGTTCCTTGTGGTTGATGACCACGGCGAAGTTGAGCGGCGGGCCGCTGAGCGCGCTCATGAGGTTGGGAACCGCCAGGGGGGCGACGTTCCATCCCCCGGCATGGCGGAGCTTGCCGATCCGCAGCGCGTTGCGGCGTGCCGGTGACGCCTTGAAGTCGTGCACCTGGCGGATGACCAGCTTGTCGGCGGGCAGCTCCTTGCCGGTCGCGTAATCGACCACATTCTGCCCGACCTTGGTCGCCAGGATCACCGCGGTATTGTCCGCGGCCCGCTCGGCCTGGTTCCAGTAGCACGACAGGTCCTTGGGCGAATAGATCAGGAAGGTCCGGCAGCCATGCTCGATGCCCCAGAGCGGATACGCCCTCGGTGTCAGCAGGTGTTTGGCTCGCCAGACCGGATGGTCGTCGGAGAGCAGCCTCAGCTTGTATTCCGGCTCGGGAAAGAGCTCCTTGACGAGCGCCCTGAAGCCGGCGTCAAACTTCTTGCTGTGGCAGCAGGCGTCGGCGAAGAGGAAGCCCCCTTGCTCGACGTACTCGCGGATGTTGTCCTTCGCCTGGGCGCTGAATTCGGGGACCTCGTGGCCGTTGAAGAAGAGGATGGGGGCCTGGAGCAGATCGGCGACCGACGCCACCGCCGGGTCGACCACCTGCCAGGTGAGCAAATGTTTCCAGTCGTGCGAGATGACGTTCACCAGGTTGCGGACGTCGTCGGGATCGTTGTGCCAGTCGTTTCCGGGGCCGTGGCGCAGCTTGTTGATCAAGACCGGGGCGCGGCCCTTGGCCAGGAAGAGGATCGCGAAGCTGGTCGCCACGACTTCGTCGGCCTCGATGCTGACGCCTTTCCAGCAGCCCGAGAGCCGGTTCTGCTCGTGCACCAGCTCTTCAGCCCCCAGCCGGTACCAGTCGTGCGAGCCGAAGAAGCGGATGCCCGCGAGCCGGCCGGCCCGTTCCAGGCCGTAGAGGTAGTAGAGCTTCCACTGCTGGCCGTTGCCGTAGTTCTGGCCGACCCCGAAGTGATTGGCCATCCAGTTGATCCCCCGCTCCAGATGGGGGCTGATGCCTCCCTTGCCGCAATCGATGATCTGGTCGCCGTCGAGCCGCTCCAGGCCCCGGAACCGCTTGAGGCCGCTGATCACCAGGCTGGAGATCCCCGCGCAGGTCATGCTGGCGGAGGACGCCGACGAGTCGGGCGTGTAGGCCCAGCTTCCGTCCCGCTTCTGGTACCGCTCCCAGTAGCCGCGGGCAAGGCTCCAGACGTCGGGCTTGACCGGGATGCCTACCTCGCTGGCCGCGCCCAGGCCCAGCAGGGCGTACTGCGAATTCGAGTTGTCGCCGGGCTGGATCCGCTTCGAGCTGGAGTAGGTCCAGGAGCCGGGCCAGGGAATCGGGTCGTCCGCCTTGATCTGGGACGATTCCAGCCAGCTCACGTTGGCGGCCATCCGTAGCGAGTCGCGCTCGGGATCAGCGGCCGCGTAGACCATGGTTTGCAGGGCGATCGCGTAGGTGCTGTTGAGCTGATCGGGGCCGAACTTGCGCAGGTAGTCCAGCGCCCCGCGCACGGCCGGCGAGTCCTTCTTCTGGCCGGCGGTGAGGAGCGCGAGCGCCACCAGGCTGGTGGTTCCGGTCTTGGTGTCGGTGTGGACGTCGGGCCAGGAGCCATCGACCCGCTGCGCCTGGATCAGGAAGCGGACGCCATCGCGAATCGCCCGCTCGACCTCCTCCGTGGTGACGGCGGCGCTGACGGGGCGGGGGAGGACTCCCAGGAGGAGGAACGACGCGATCAGCCCGATCAGGAGCCGGGCCCGGAATTCCGCGTTCCGCATTCCGCATTCCGCATTCTTCGAGGCCGCGCGACGACAATGCATGACGGGCACCTCAGTCCAGGTCGGTCCCCGGCGCTCCAGGACGATCGAAGGCTGATGCCCTCAAGTATGACAAAAGTCGGCGTGGGAGGGCAAGGGCCGCGGGATCAGCACCTGGCATCGAGCGTGTCGCTTGTGGGGTAAAACAAGCGCTGGAGTGGGAAGTGGCTAGTGACTCGTGGCTAGTGGCTCGAGCGGTTTTCGGTTCAATGGCTCACCGTGGGGCCCGCCGTGCGGACCGACGGAGATGGCATCTGGTCCGCACGGCGGGCCCCACGATACTCCTCTTCTTCGGCCTCGTGCCACGGGAATCAGGTCGTTGCGAGTACTCCCAGCCAGCCCTATGCTAGCGTTTTTCCTTTCCCTGAGCCTCTGTTCCTCCAAGCTCCGGAGCAACCTGACCGATGAGACCCAATCGAGGATGGCTGTCTTGCATCGCGATATCGCTGGGCATCATGCTTCTGGGATCCGCCTGCCTGGCCAGGGCCGATTCTCCCGGTTACGACAAGACCGAGGTCATGATCCCCATGCGTGACGGCGTCAAGCTGCACACGCTGGTTTACAAGCCGGACAAGCAGAACGGGCCGCTGCCCTTCATCCTCCTCCGCACGCCCTACGGCGTCGATCGCGGGGCGCAACCGGCGCTCGACGCCTATCTCAAGAACCTGGCCGACGACGGCTACTATTTCGCGTTCCAGGACATCCGGGGCCGGTACAAGTCTGAAGGCAAGTTCGTGATGATGCGCGCCCCGCGCGGCAACCGAGACCCCAAGGCCATCGACGAGGGGACCGACGCCTACGACACGATCGACTGGCTGGTGAAGAACATCAAGGAAAACAACGGCCGCGTGGGGATGCTGGGAATCTCCTACCCCGGCTGGCTCACGGTGATGGCCCTGATCGAGCCTCATCCCGCGCTCAAGGCCGCCTCGCCCCAGGCGCCCCCCGCCGACATGTTCCTGGGCGACGACTTCCACCACAACGGCGCGTTCAGGCTCAGCTACGGCTTCGAATACGCCGTGATGATGGAAACGTCGAAGGAGAGCACCTCCTTCATCTTCGACGCGCACGACACCTTCGAGTGGTACCTGCGCCTGGGCCCGCTCTCCCACGCCAACCCTCGCTATTTGAAAGGCAAGATTCCCACCTGGAACGACTTCGTCGAGCATTCCAGTTACGACGCCTTCTGGAGCAGGCAGGCCGCGGCGCATTACCTGAACCATGCCCGGGTTCCCACGCTCAACGTCGCCGGCTGGTGGGACCAGGAAGACTTTTACGGCCCGCTCAAGGTCTACGAGAGCCTCGAGAAGCACGACCCCGAGCGGCGGAACTACCTGGTGATCGGCCCCTGGAATCACGGCGGCTGGTCCCGCGGCGAGGGAGACAAGCTGGGCCCGGTCGATTTTGGCTCGGCCACGGCGCAGCACTTCCGAGCCAAGATCCAGGCCCCCTGGTTCGCGGCCCAGCTCAAGGACAAGGGCTCGAAGACCTGGCCCGAAGCCATGACGTTTCGGACCGGATCG
>JBMFUH010000327.1:0-7224 GCA_049966735.1 Isosphaeraceae bacterium | reverse complement strand
GGCGGCTTGACCAGGCCGAGAAGGCCAATCCCCAGGCCGTTGAGGCCGTCGCGCTCTTCCGCGTCGACCTGCTCTCCTACCAGGGGCGTCGGGACGAGGCGCGTGCGGTGCTCACGGCGGCACAAGCCAAGGACCCGCGCAACCTCAACTACCGGCTCGCTCTGGCCCAACTGGCCCAGAACGAGTCGAAGACAACGGAGGCGATGCAGATCCTCGACCAAGCCGCGCAAGACCTGGGGCCAAACCTCCGAATCGAGCTGGCCCGGCTGGGAATCTGGGCCCAGCACGGAGGGCCCGAGGCTAAGGCCGCCGTGGCGAAGCTGGCGGGGCTGAGTCAGAAACTCGCGGACGCCGATCGCTCCGCCTTCCTCGACCGGCTCAGCCTGGTCGAAGCCCAGCTTGGTTCCCTGGACCAGGCGCGGCAACACGAACGCGAGCTGGCGGCTCTCCGACCCAGCGATATCAATGTGCGGCTCAGGCTCTTTGACCTGGCTATCGCCGGCGGCGACCAGAAGGACGCCGACGACCTCGTGGGCCAGATCCGCAAGCTGGACGGGGAGAAGGGAACGGTCTGGCGGTTCGCTCGCGCCGCGCTCCTGATCGACCAGGTGCGCCGCGGCGATCGGGCGCAACTCGCCGCGGCCCGCCAGATCGCGGCCGACCTCGTCCAGGAGCGTCCCCAGTGGGCGGGCGGCTACGCCTTGAGTGGAGAGATTGCCGAGCTTGCGGGAGAACCCGTTCCGGCGATCGCGGCTTACCAGCAAGCAGTAAAGCTGGGCGACCTTCGTCCAGCCCTCGTCCGTCGCCTGGTAGGGCTGCTCAACGAGCAGAAGCAATTTGACGAGATCGACCGCGTGGCCCGGCTGCTTCCCGGCGAGGGAGCGGCCGTTCCCGAGATCACGCTGGTCAAGGCCCTGGAGGCGATCCGCAAGGAAGACTTCGACAAGGGCGTGGCCCTGGCCCGGCAGGTCTACTCCGAGTCGTCGACGAACGCCTCCGACCACCTGAACATGGGGCGGATTTACCTGGCCGCCGGCCGGACCGACGAGGCCGGCAAGTTGTTCCGCCGTGCCGTCGAGCTGGGGCCCGGCGCGTCCGACGCCTGGCTGGCCTACGTGCAGTTCCTGGTACAGACGAAACAGCCCGATCAGGCGAAAGCGGCCACGGAGGCGGCGCGGAAGGCGCTCCCCGCCGATCGCGCCACCCTGACCCTGGCCCGCTGCGCGCTGATCATGAATGACCTGGCGCAAGCCGAGAAGCTGGTCGAGCAGGCGTTGAGCGACGAGGGCCGATCGGCAGATCCCGCTACCCTCCAGCTCGCCGCCACGATTGCCCTGGGCCGGAACCAGCGCGACAAGGCGGGCAAGTACCTGGACCAGCTCGAGGGGCTGGCCGGCGCTTCGGCCGCCGACAAGGCATGGGTGAACCGCACCCGCGCCCTCATGTTGCTGACCACGAATCGCCAGGCCGATCGCGACAAGGCTTTGAGGCTCGTCGATCAGAACCTGGCTCAGGCCCCCGAAAGCGTTGAGGACCTGTCGCTCAAGGTGTCGATCCTGAGCGCCAGGGCCTCGCAGCGACCGGAGGCCACTGCCATTCTCGAGCGCCTTGCCGCCGCCGGGCGCCTGGGCGACGACCAGCGGTTCTTGCTGGCTCAGCTTTACCTGGGTCAGGGGCAAGAGCCGAAATACCAGGCCGAGATGCTCGGGCTCCTGAACCGCAAGGTCAAGGACCCGCGCTATCTGGCCCACTTCGTCAACCACTGGATCGACCAGAACCAGCTTGACCAGGCCGATCGCTGGCTGGCCGAGCTGAAGAAGGTCGATCCCAAAGGCCTACCAGCCCTGGAGCTGGAAGCCCGGCTGCTCGACCTGAGGAAGCGCCGTCCCGAATTGCTGGCGCTCCTGGAGGCCCACGGCCGCGACGTTCCCGACGACATCGGCCCCGTCGCCGACCTGCTCAATCGTTACAAGTTCGCGAAGGAGGCTGAGGCGGCATACAAGGCCTACATCGCCCGCGATCCCAAGCAGCCCGAAAGGGTCCTCGCTCTCGCGCGGTTCCTGGCCCGCCAGGATCGGGTCTCCGAGGCGATGAGTCTGTTCAATAGCTCCTGGTCGAACTGCCCTCGAGAACGGGTTGCCCTGGCCGCCCTTCCCCTTTACAACGCATCCTCAGCCGGACCCGGAGAAAAAGCTCGGATCAAATCGTGGCTGGAGGAGGTAGCCAGGAAACGACCCGACTCGACATTGCTCGAGGGAAACCTCGGGACCATGCTCTACAAGGAGGGGAAATTTGACGAGAGCGAGGCAGTCTACCGCCGCGTTCTCGACATCGACCCTTATCACATTGAGTCACTCAATAACCTCGCGTGGATGCTCGCTCTCCGTGAACCGAGGAGGTTGGACGAGGCTTTTGAGCTCATCTCCCGCGCGAGGAAGGCATACGGGGCCATTCCGTCCCTGCTTGGCACCAGCGCCGTCATTTCGATCGAAAGGGAGCAGTTGGACGAAGCGTTGAGTGAGCTTCGGGCGGCCAGGGCAGCCAACCCAGCAAATCCGTTTTTCCCGTTCTTCCTTGCGTGGGTCCTGCATGAAAAGGGCAACGAACAGGAGGCGGTCCAAGAGCTTCGAGCGGCCGACGGCCGCGGCCTCGACACTGCGGCAGCAGCCGACCGATTGCTTGCGCCCTGGGTTGCTTCGCTTCGTAAATCCCTGGGAGCCGCCCAGGGAGCACAACGAGAACGGAAGTGAAGTTCCCCTGAAGAGGCCAGTGCGTCGACTGCATCGCAGGCGGCGTTGAACGACAATCTCCCCAGCAAACCAGCCCTATTCGGAAAGGAGGACCCCTGCGAAGGATTTAGGACCAATGTGGAGGTTACCTTGATTTCGTCCCCAACCCCCATAGTGGCTCCATGTAAAGTCACTTTTAGGGAGGGGATCACCAATTGCGGAAAGGATCTTTTTCATGAGACATGCGATCTTCGCTCTTGCGGCAGGGGTGGCGCTGATCGGCGGCTCCTCCGCCTGGGCACAGAGTTTAGACTTCACTGTCCCCGCTGTTAATACGGGGGCAAGCATTAGCTATGCCACCTCCGGTGGCGACCTGGTCGGGACGAGCATCAGCATCACCGACGTCACGGGAATCGGCACACCTTCTAACGCCGGTGCGCCGGTTGGGATTACAAATGGATTTCTGAACTTCAGCAGCGGCGCGTTTGCTAGTGTTAACGGCTCCGAATGGGATTTCGGTGGAGGCGGGCCTATCACAATCACGGCGACAAGCCCCTTTGGCGGCGGGGCCCTGCTCTCCGGGACGATTACGAATGCACAGGTTACGGGGTCGGGGGGCACCTACCACGTCGCCATCGCGGCGTTCTTTAACACGATCAGCTCAGGAGTGGCCTCCTACTTCGGAGTACCGACATCGGGTTGGTCAGGGAATTTGAGCATTAGCTTCAATACCTCAAACGCGGTTACGGCCCCCGGCACGTTCACGAGTAGCTCAGTTAGGAGCGGCGATGTCACGACATCCGTTCCCGAGCCCTCGACCATGGCGATTGCCGGGCTGGGCGCGCTGGGGCTGATTGGGTATGGGCTGCGCCGCAGGCGGGCCTGAAGTCGTTGACAAATCGGTGGGACGAAAACCTTGTTCCGCCCCGGCACGCGGGCGTGAGAATTTGCAACAACTCTTTCGCCCGCGAGCTTGTCACCTTAACATGGTATCGTGCGTACTCGGATTAGCCGCCGCCTCCCTGGTCTCTCCAGCGGCCGGGGTCGGCATTTTCGAGATTTGACGAAACGATTCTCGCGCCCCAGGCTTTCCTTGGGAATAGGCGTGAAATAACTCCCCGGTATTCGCTGCTGATCGAGTCCTGGTCCGGCCCCGGAGTTCGGGACATAGGTCTGGAAGGTAGGGGCAACAGACAATAGCTAGGGGCTTTGGCCTCATGCTGTTGAAATAGTCGTAACGCAACATGCGGCCAGACATGATTTCACCCTCTCCCCTTGCGGGAGAGGGTGCCAGAATCTGCCGCGAGACAGCCAGTTGCGGCTATTTCAACGTTGGGGTGAAACTCGTCGACGATACGGAGCAAGACCTTGAGCGACAAGCCTGGCGTACCGCCGGAAAACGCGACTGTCATCACTGTGTCACCAGGCAAACCGCAGCACGTGGCCGATTTGACCAGTGCGTGCCACACGGCGGCGGAGAATGCACCCTCCCCCGCTCCCGACGATCCTATGCCGGTCCAATCCAACCGGGGCAGGCAGCCGGGACGCATGCTGGCGCCGATCCAGGAATCTGAGCCATCCTCGCAACCTGTCCTGCTGCCCGCCAGCGACGCCCGGATCTTGCCCCTTCAACCCGTACCCGCTATACCCGCTGTACCTGGCGGGTCGGAGATGACCCCCCTCCGCCTGCTGGCCGCGTTCCGCAGATGCTGGGGCTGGGCGATCGGTCTGGGGTTGCTTGCCGCCGCCATCGTCGGGCCGGCCGCCTGGTTCCTGCTGCCTCCACCCAAGTTTGTCGCCGAGTCCGTTCTGCAGGTTTACTCCCGCCCCCCCGTGATCGCTTTTTCCATCGCCGATACCTCTGGAGGGGCGGGCGACGAATACAAGCGCTACCAGAAAACCCAGATCGCTCTCATCAAGAGTCGACTGGTCTTGCTCTCGGTGCTCCAGAAGAAAGAGATCGCCCAGTTGCAGACCATCCGCGAGCACGCCAGTGATCCGGTGGAGTGGCTGAAGAAGAATCTCGACGTCTCGTTCCAGGGTGATTCCGAGATCCTCCAGATCGCGCTCAAGGGAGATCATCCCGCGGATCTGGCGGCACTGGTCAACGCGATCACCGACGCGTACATGCAAGAGGTGGTCAACGTCGAGCGTAATCTCCGCACCCAGCGCTATGATACGCTCAAAGAGATTATCGCCAAGAAGCAGAAGATGCTGGAAAGCCAGCGCGACCGGGTCAAAAAACTGGCCGAGGACCTCGGCTCGAACAACCAGCAGGCCCTGGTGCTCAAGCAGCAGCTTGCCGCCGAGAACCAGGCCATGCTCGACAAGGAATTGCTCGAGATCCACTCCAAGAAGCGCCGGACCGAGGCCGAACTGGCCGCCCGGCTCCGGCTGGTGGAGACCGTCGCTGAGACTCCGGGAGAGGTCGACGACGACGAGGTCGAGGCCATGCTCGACCAGGAGCCATCGATCATCGCCCTTCAGCAGCAACTCGACGACGCCGAATACGCGTACGGTCAGCACGCGAATCGCCTACGCAACACCGCGCGCAATCCCTCTGCCGATCCCATGATCAACCAGCTCAAGCTCGCCGTGCGGCGAGCGCGCAACGAGCTTAACCAACGGCGCAAGGCTCTGCGGCCGATCGTCCTCAGGAAGTACCAAACATCCGGTCCTGCCAAGGGGCCGGATTCGGTCGCCAGCCTGCGCCGCGATCTTGAAGTGATGCAAGATCTGGAAAAGCGGATCGAGGCGGAACGGGGGCAATTCGTGGCTCAAGCCAAGACGGCCAACACCCAGAACCTCACGCTTCAGTCCATCCAGGATGACATCGAACAGTCCGAGACCGCGGCCTCCAAGATGGGCGCGGAGGTGCAGTCGCTGGAGATCGAGCTCCTGGCACCCGGCAGGGTCAAGAAGATCGAGGACGCCCAGCCTCCCGTGACCAGCGACATCGTCAAGCGGTACATGATGATCGCCATGGCGACCCTGGGCGCATTCTTCGCCGTGGTCGGCGGCCTGACGTTCTGGGAGCTTCAAAGCCACAAGGTCGGCAGCGCCACGGAAATTGCCGGCGGCCTGGGGCTGCGCCTCATCGGCACCCTGCCGGCTCTTCCCGTCCGGGCCCGTCGCGGCGGGTCCGACCGCGGCCGTTCCCAGGAACTGCTCCTGGAACGTCTGATGTACGAGTCGATCGACGTGACCCGCACCATGTTGCTGAACGCCACCCTTGGCCAGACGGGCCGGGTGGTCACGGTCACCAGCGCCATGGGCGGCGAGGGCAAGACGTCGCTGTCCTGCCACCTGGCCAGCAGCCTGGCCCGGAGCGGCCGCAAGACGCTGCTGGTTGACGCGGACCTCCGCAATCCCTCGATCCATCGCCTGTTTGACCAGCCCCTGACGCCTGGACTCAGCGAAGCGCTGCGGGGCGAGCATTCGTTCGAGGAGGCGATCGTCCCCAGCTCGGTCCCTTATCTCGACCTCATCTGCGCCGGAGACCCCGACACCCAGACCATGCGCAGCCTTTCCCAAGGGGGGATCGTTCCGCTTCTGGACCGCCTCAGAGAGCGCTACGATTGCGTGATCATCGATACCGCCCCGGTTTTGCCAATTACCGACACCCTGCTGATTGCACCCTACACCGACGTGGTGATCTTCGCCGTTCTCTCCGATGTGAGCCGGGCTCATAAAGTAGCCGAAGCCCGCCAGCGGCTGACGACCGTCGGCGCGAAGGTTCTGGGCGCAGTCTTCACCGGCGTGCGGCCCAGCGTTTATGGCAAGGATTACCGCTATCGCTACGTGCGAGACGTGGACGACGGACAGACCGAGGAACCCAGCGAGTCTGAATCGTCGCTGAATGCCGACGCCTAGCCACCCAGCCCTCGTGCCGACGGCCAAAGGTCATCCGGGGGACGCACCCGCGTCCCGGGAAGCATCCCGGCGCGCCGGAACGAGATCATACGCTGCTCTCGAGACAGCTTTCGCCGCGCTCCCAGCAGCGAGGACCGCGTTGATAGGCTGAACACACAATTGATTAAAAGCATCATCGCTTGCTTGCCCTCAAATCTGGCCTTAAGATGGGCCATCAGACAGTGCGGCAATGATCGAGGGGCTCGGTGCCTTCGCCAAGAAAAACCGTGGGCCATTTCGACAACGTGGTCTGACATGACGGGCAAGACAGTGCACCGGCCTCCGCGGCGGGAAGTCATCCCAGGCGACCTGGGTTCCCACGAGTTCCCTGCCGCCGATTGATCCGTCCCGACGGCCTCACAGTGATCATGCATTCTTCGCCCTGAGCAGAGCTGATCGGGAGAACCGCATTTCCGCCTACGTTGAGAGGACGACCTTGATGTCGAGCATGGCCGAAGACGTTTACCCCGTTGAGCAGAATCAGCTTGATCGTGCTGGTTGGATCGGCACGCCATTCATGCAGGTCAAGGTCGCGACCGAATCGCTCATTGCTCTGGCCATGCTGGTGATCGCCTCGCCGATC
>JBMFUH010000326.1:0-7224 GCA_049966735.1 Isosphaeraceae bacterium | reverse complement strand
TTCGCCCCCCGGGCCGCTCGCGATCCGCCTCAGAATCGGCGAAACTCGAACTAAGCCGAGGAATTGCGATGGGATTTATCATCCCGGGCCATGTTCCAACCACCTTGCTCCCTCCAGCCGATCAGGCCCTCGGCGCCTTGATCGACGATTTGACCGATCGCAAACTGCTCCACTCGACGCTGGTCATTGCAATGGGCGAGGTTGGCCGGACTCCGCGTATCAACGGCAATGCCGGACGAGATCACTGGCCGCTAATCCAGGGTCTCTTGGGATGAGAACCCTGGCGCCGCAGCCGCCTCACGGGTTGGGCGATGCATCAACAACCAGACGGCCAAGCGGCTGGGTCGGAATCATCGCCAGCCCGGGCCGGGTGGTCAACTTTCGAGAAAAAGCGGTCACCAGCGCGCGATATTGCCCGTTTCGCAGCGGGTGCCAGGTACTGAGCGACCACTGGCCCGTACTGCTGGCGGTCGTAACGCCTGCCAGGGTGATCTTCATCGGCCTGGCCGCGGGGCTCAGCGCCAGCCGGATGATCGAACCGGGGGCGGCGGTGCCGGAAAACTCAGGTTGATTCGTCTGGACTACCTGTTCCGACCCATAGATCTGATTCGCTCGCGCGTTGTCGGCCCGCTTCACCATGGGATTCTGGTCCAGGGGAGCGGCCTCTCGCGGCTGAACGTTGTCAATTTGACCATTCAACTGAAGCTCCTGAATCAAGGGCGCCTGGTTGCCCAGAGTGGGAGCAATGAAGTTTCTGAACCAGTAATTGATGCCGGTCTTCCCCGAGTGCGTAACCCCCATGGCCGTCAAGTTGTAGTAATGCACGAGCGGCCCAGCGCTCTTGACCGGGACTTGTCCCCAGAGGTTGTAGATTCCTTCAGCCGTGGCCTGTGAGTGTTGGAAGAAAACCACAGCCTGGTCGACAATGGACGGAATGAACGCTGGAGGATCCTTGGCCTGAGCCTGATAGCTGGTAACAACGGCTCGGGCCAGACCGCCCAGCACCCCGCCAAAGCTCATCTGCTGCCCTGGGACGTTGCTGTTGGCGGCATGAGGATCGAGCAAGATGTCCTGAATATATCCCGCCTTGAGCTGGGGGGGCATCTTGCCTTCGAGCGCGACGAGAGCATAGGTATTGACGACCGTCCCTTCGCTGTGGCCGATGAACTGAAGATCGACGACGGAGTTGGAGGGGAAATTGGCGGCAACCTTGAGAATGAGATGCGCGAGCCTGGGCGATTGCTTGATCGCCGCGCCAGGGGTGCTGCTCTGGAGTGCCCAGTTGTACGGAATGACGGCGTCGTAACCCTCGTGCTTCATCATAAAGGCGGTTTCAAGCTGCCAGGGAGGTCCATTCTTCCAGCTTGGGTCCTGAATTCCACCGTGAGTCACAATGCCGATCGTATACACCCGGAACGAGGCCGTCTGCTCGGGATTGGTTGCCGCTGAGGGCGATTGAGGATCGGCCACGACCAGCACATAAGGCTTCTCCGGATAGGGAGGTAATCCCTGCGCCAGAGGAATCGTCACCTCGTGTGTGCCAGACGCCGTGGCGGACTGGCCGCTTGCATCAACCGTGATGGCGCCCGGACTCGGTGCCGAACCCGGAGAGGCCAGGGTAATCGTACTCACGAGCGAGTCATTCGCGCCATACTGACCGTCGCTGGAACGATAGACGCCGAATTGGATCGGGTTCGTCGTGCTCGGTGGCGTGTTGACCTGATACTCGATCGTCACGCTCTGGGAATCGGTCGTCGTGGCCGAGAGCATGACGACGGCCGGGGCGGTTGTCGCACTCATCGCCAGCTGCGGCTCCAGGCCTTCGATCGGCTCGATCGCGACCACCCGCCGGCGCCTCGCGGTTTGCCTTGTCCGTTGGCAACATCGTTCAGCCGCTCCGCGACCCAGGAAGGAGATGGACATCCTGTCTTGACTCCAGCAGAGCCGAGGGCGACGTATTTCTTTCTGGAGAAATGACTTGCGACATTGAACCTGGAGGTGTGACGTGAAGACGGCCGCAATTTACGTGATTTCCGGCAAAAGGACAAGGGCTGTTTCGATCTCACGGGCTGGCACCCCTTATCCGCCCTACGGGCACCTTCTCCCAAGGGAGAAGGTTGTTTTGAGTCCTCTCCCCCTGGGAGAGGATGGCCGAAGGCCAGGTGAGGGTCTATCCGCGAGGCAAGAAGCGAAAATGAAACAGTCCTGGGTGGCCTTGTCCCAGAACGATGCGAGCGAAGCCGTTTGACACCCCCTGGCTACAGACGTTCCGCCGCGAGAGGACATCAGTGATCGGCTTCCGAGGGATGTCGATTCTCAGGAAGCTTGAACTGGGTGGGGCGGCTCTTGACGACCTCACGAAGCCAGTCGCTCGAATAGCCGGGGGCACGGGGCGAGCCTTTGGCATCTTTGACATAACCATCAACATGTTTGGTCAGGATGGCCGTGGCCAGGTCTTGCCAGCGGCGGAAAACGGCATCTCCCGTGGAGACCGAGTAATTGGTCAGGAATGATCGCATGAGCACGGGATCGGAGGTCGCAAGCTTGACCGCGGTCTCCTCGATCACGGGCTGCATCTTGCGCAAGGCCGCTTCTTGCTCGTGCTGGGCCTGGCGGATATCCGGCCAGACGCGGGACCAGCGGTCGTAGGCCAGGTTCGAGACCAGATTTGTCACCCACCAGGCGGAATCCCAGGAGAACTTCCTGTAGTCACCCCGGGTGTAGGCTTCCGGAAGGGCGTCGATGGAGCAGTAAAGAGGAGTGAAGCAGGATGTGGAGGCTTCATCGGGAGTGAACCAGGTCACGCCTCCAACCGCGTCGGGCAGGGTGCTCCGGCTCTGGGTCACGACCACGAAACCCGCCTGCTGGGTCGAGATCGGCCGTTCCCACATGTAGTTCTTGCCCTCCACCGAGAACGCCAGGTCGCGCAGTCTCAGAGGGCTGCCGAACGGGCCGGCGTCAACGCCCTTGGTCATATCGTAGGGCGTTCCCTCGAAGTGGTCGCGCATCAAGGCCATGACATCAGAGACCGCAAGAGGTTGATCGGGCTTGACGAAGAGCGGATAGTCTTCCGCTCCCTCAACTCCACGGAAGTAGCCATCGGAAAACTGACGGCTCGGCGCCGCGCGGCGGCAGATGCTCCAGACTCGCCCGGCGCAGGCTCGCTTCTGACCTGGCCCCTGGTCCGGATGATAAGCGTCACGGTAGCTGAACGGCTTTCCCGCGTCGGTCTTGTAATACCCCTTCTCGACGGCGAACGTGATCACATCAGGAGAATAGAGCCAGTTGTCCGGATCGTGGAGCGGAAACGTGGTGATCCGGCTCATGTTAGCGTGGCAGGTGATGAAGCCCTCGGGCACACGCGCGGCGACCCAGACGATTCCCTTCACGCCTGGTCCCTTGCCGATCAGCTCCATGATCCAGGCTTCGTACTTGTCGGCGATCGAGAATGTCTCGCCCGAGCTGCCATAGCCATACTCCTTGCAGAGCGCGTCGATGATCGCGATCGCCTCGCGCGCGGTCTTCGCTCGTTGCAAGGTCAGGAGCATGAGACCGTCATAATCGAGCTGGCCCTTGCGGTTCACCAGCTCGCGCCGGCCCCCTGTCGTGGTCTCGCCCAGCGAGAGCTGATGCTCGTTCATCAGGCCGACGACGGTGTAGGTATGCTCAGCCTGTCGAACCTTGCCCCGGATCTGATCGTCCTCCCAGCCCCGGACCTCGACCATCGTTCCCGGCGGATAGCTCCCGCCCGGTATGCGCGAGAGCTTGGGCATGAACGGCGCGTCCGCCGAATAGGTGACGATCAGCGAGCCGTCGCTCGATGCCCCGCGGCTCACCACGATGCTTGTACAAGCCTGAACGGCCGTGCAAGCAAGCATCCAAACCGTGACGATCGCGGAGCATGTCGAACAACAGATTAAGTTCTTTCTCATAGCTGGATCTTAAGTTGGTGTCGAGGGATTTTCGTGGGGACGAGTCAACGTGTATGGGAGAGGTGTTGCTTATCCTACCCGGAATTCCTGATCGAATCGAGCCGCTTCTTGCCGAGCTCATGCCTGCAAGGCACGGGAGGTCTTTTTCACTCGGCCTCTGCCCAGCGCATCCGCGGCCAGCACTGCGTCGGCGACCAGATCAGGGGTGACCGCGAACGGTTCGTTGTGGATGGTTTCACCTGGAGCTGCGGCACGATGCGCGATGCGGTCCAGCAGGTCGGCGGGCAGCTCGGCCAGGCCGATTTGGGCGAGGGTTACAGGTAGGCCGACAGCCGTTGAGAAGTCCAGAACCTCTTCCAGCGTCGATCGCGGCACGCCCTCCATGACAAGTTGCACGAGCAGGCCGAAAGCGACCTTCTCGCCGTGAAGATAATGATGAGTTGCCGGAGCCTCGGTGAGCCCGTTGTGCACGGCATGAGCGATGGCCAGGCCCGACGACTCGAAGCCCAGTCCCGACAGCAAGGTGTTGGCCTCGACCAGCCGCTCGAGCGCGGGGGTGGCCACCCTCGTCTCGACGGCCCGCAGCGCCGCGCTGCCGTCTTCGATAAGAGTCCTGTAGCAAAGTTCGGCCAGGGCCGCCGCGCCGCGCGTTGAACTGCCTCCCCGCATGTTCTTGACGTGTCTCGCGACACAGGTTCTGGCCTCGAACCAGGTGGCCAGCGCGTCACCCATGCCCGCGACCAGAAACCGGGCAGGCGCCTGGGCGATCACCTCGGTATCGACCAAAACCAGGTCCGGGTTCTTGCGGTAGAAGCGGTATTCCTGAAACACGCCTGTGTCGGTGTAAATGACGGAAAGAGCACTACAGGGGGCGTCGCTGGAGGCCACGGTCGGGCAGTTCACGACCGGCAAGGCCAGGTCGGCGGCCACGGCGCGAGCCGTGTCCAGTACCTTGCCGCCGCCGGCTCCCACGATGACGCGCGTTTTTTGCTCCCTGGCGGTCGTCTTGACGCGTTCGATCTCGGCCAGCGAGCATTCACCACTGAAACGGTAGAGATGATGCGTCATCCCCGCCTCATCAAGGCTCCGCTTCCAGACTGGCGCCAGGAGGCTCATCACCGTCTTGCCCGCGATGATCAAGGCGGGGCCTTCAAGGCCCAGGGCATTCATTTCTTGACCGAGCTGGGTTGTTGCTCCCTTGCCCTGCGTGTAGCGACTCGGCGAGGTGAATACGGAAAGCATGATCCCCGTCCTCTCTCCAGGCAACGTACATGACAACCTCAAGGCACGTTGAATTCCCGAGTCTACTGCTTGGTTCCGGACTTGGACAGCCGCGAGTCTCACTTGGTTAAAAGCAGTCGATCTGATCAGGCGTTCTCAAAAGGAGTCATCGAGGCAATTGCCAACCTGCCGTGCTGGGGTGTCAACGAAGAAGCGTTCATCTGGTAGATTAGAAGCACCTCGGGACGATTGGCGAGCTTGATCGTGGCAACTCATTCGTGCAGTACGTGTCAAGATCGAGTAAGCGGTGTCCAGACCATTCGAGACGACGAGCCTGGCCCCAACGGGAGTGAGCGAATGAGCACCGAGCCGCAACTGACGCAGCACAAGGTTACCGTGCTTTTGATCGACGACCAGCCGATGATTGGTGAGGCCGTGCGCAGGATGCTGGCCGGCGAGCCCGACATCCATTTCAACTACTGCCGAGACGTGACCAAGGCCCTCGATGAGGCGGCTCGGATCAGGCCCACGGTGATCCTTCAGGATCTGGTCATGCCCGATATCGACGGTCTGACAATGGTCAAGAACTTCCGGGCCAATGAGGGAACCAGAGAAACGCCGATGATCGTGCTCTCCACCAAGGAAGAGCCGGCCGTGAAGGCAGAGGCATTCTCCCTGGGGGCAAACGACTACATCGTCAAGCTTCCCGATCGGCTCGAGCTGCTGGCCCGGATTCGGTATCACTCCAAGGGCTACATTGCCCTGCTGCAACGGAACGAGGCTTACCAGGCTCTCCTGGAAAGTCAAAAGCGGCTGGCCAGCGAGGTGCAGCAGGCGGCCAGGTATGTTCAGTCGCTCCTGCCCGAGAAGCTCAAGAAAGGCGCGATCAAGACGGACTGGCGTTTTGTCCCTTCCGCCGAGCTTGGAGGAGATTCTTTCGGGTACCACTGGCTGGATGACGATCATTTTGCCTTTTACCTGCTGGATGTGAGCGGTCATGGGGTCGGCGCCGCGCTGCTTTCAGTCTCGGCCATGAACGCGCTTCGGTCTCAGGCTCTGCCCAATACCGACTTTCGCAAGCCCAGCCAGGTTCTCTTCGCCCTCAATAACGTGTTTCAGATGGACCAGCAGAACGGCCTCTATTTCACCATCTGGTACGGGGTTTACCACAAACCAACACGGCGGGTCGACTATTCCGGCGGGGGACATCCACCCGCTCTCTTGATCGGCGGCCCGGCCGCCGACCAGGCTACACTCCAGATTCTCGATTCCAAGGGACCGATGATTGGCGCGATGACCGACCTGGAGTACGAGTCAGGCAGCATCACCCTTGATTCGTTCGCCAAGATCTACATCATGAGCGACGGCGCTTACGAGATCGAGAAGGCCGACCAGACGATGTGGCCGTTCAGCGAATTCCTGGACTTCATGGGCAAAGGGCCGCACGAGGGGGTGGAAACGTCCAAGATGGACCGTTTAATCGCGCACGACCGTATCCTGATGGGTAAGGACGACTTTGCCGATGACCTCTCGCTCGTCGAGCTGATCTTCTGACTCGCGGCCGGCTTCATTCTCTCCTTGGAAGCTTTCGGGCTTGAGTCAATGGATCGCTTGCGGAAGCGAATGGCTTGCTGTAGGGTGAGGCAGTTGACTGCACGGAGATTCACCTCATCTAGCTTGATCGGTGACGTGTGGCGACCCGCGCCCTGTCGTGGGAGATTCGGACAATGCTTGTTCCTTTGTCAGTGTGGCTCCTGGCGGCCTCCCTGGCCCAGTCGCCAGCGCCTGTGGCGGCCGACGCCGGCTGGCTCAAGGCCGTGCCGGCCGACATCGACGTGGCAATTCATTGCTGCGGCGTGGACGCGACTCGTGCCGACCTGGCGACGATGCTCAAGATCCTCAGCCCCGCGCTCGCGGAAGAGACCGAGGAGGCCCTGACCGAACCACTGGCTCAGTTTCGCAAGAAATTTGGCGAGGCCGCGGCCCGGACATCCTTCACGGCCCTCTTCCGCATTCCCGCGCCCGGTGATGACGCGAAGCCGACTGTAGTCATCGTGGTGCCGAATGCCGA
>JBMFUH010000325.1:0-7262 GCA_049966735.1 Isosphaeraceae bacterium | reverse complement strand
CGCGCCGACGCGACCCTCATTCGCATCAACCCTCGCGAACCCGAGGTCCCCACCGGCCAGATCTCCTTGCCGATGGGGGCCTTGCTTGCTCTGAGAGCGGTCGAGAAGCGCCTCTCGCTCCGATGAGGATCTTGCTCATCGAAAGCGCCCGCCGCGAGCCCCGGCTGGGGCGTCGGTTATGTGCCCCGGCAAGGCGATCCGCAAACCTCGCGGCCCGGTTGCGAGGGGGTGTCGGTCGACCGATCCAGCAGCGTTGAGATGTATTGATTTTTCGCAACGTCGTCTTTTTTTCTTGCGTTTCCGCAGGGGGGGGGGAGTACGCTTGCGGAGTGTGAGCTGGAACGTCGAATGCGGCCTCGGCGGAGGCCTTGGTCCAGTTCAGGAGGCGAAAATGCGCGTACGCGTGAAAGCCGCCGCGGCGATCGCGGCTTCGGCGGTCCCTTTGTATGTTGGGCGGCGGTCGGGCTCGCGGGGAACGGGCGCGTCCACGCTGGTCCCACGCCGTTGACGCATGAGCAGACTAGCGAGCTGATCGGCGGTGCCTGCCCCGATTCGTACTGTTGTTGCTTCCCAGCCGCTTGCAATACCACAACGTGCAACTGGCCGGGCGGTGGGGAGCAGAACTACAACCAGTGCGTGTACGACCCCACCTACCCGGCTGGTACGCATTGCACGGAGCTGATCCCGAATCCCGTGTCTCGCTGCAGCTACTGGACCCCGGACCAGAACGCGTACTGCGATGACGCGCCGGATCCCTGGGGGTCTGGTTGCGCGACACTCAAATGGGGTACCAAGAACCCAGGGGACGCATGCTCTGCGGTCGGTTGTCCAAACCCCGGTGGGACCTGCGGGCCACTACTCTATACGTGCCAGAATCTGGGTAGCTGACTGCACTGCGCCGTAGCGTTGGTTCTGTCTGCGCTGTGGCGGAGCGGCCCTCCTCATGTGCCCTCCCCTTGGGTCCGGTCGCTAACCGGGCGGGTCGACCGGGGCCCTGGATGTGCCGGGAGGCCAGCGCCATACGTCGTGGACGAGTATCCTGCCGGCAGCCGCTGGCTCGTTTGTGGCATGGGGAAAAGACCGCCCGTTGTTGGGGCAATAACGATGGAGCGGACGCCACGACAAACCTTCGCCCGTCCAGCTCGAATCGCGTGCTGCACGCTTCTCGGCGTCGCCTTGACATGCTGTGCGGCGCTCGGCATGCCTCCTGACGTGGGCGCACGCGTGCCTCCGATCGAGAAGGTCATGTCGGGGCTAGCGCTGCGAAACCTGTCGTTCAAGAACGCCTCTGTTCATGTGAGATACACGGATCACTCTATTGGAATCAAAGGCGCCCCGAGCCAAGACAAGGTCCAGGTCGCCGACGCGACATTCGATCGGTCGGGGAATGCCTACATTGACCTTGTGGACTCGATGCCGGATGACACGGCGCCCGGCCATGTCGAGCGCAGGATGACAATGACGGTGAACGAAAAGGGAGGCAGATACCTCAGGCCCTCGAAAACGGGCAGGCTCTTCGGGACGATCGAGGAGCATAAGACGTACTATTGGGCCGTCGAGCCCGCCCAGTTGTGTTTTCTGCTGCGCTGGTCCCCGGACGACTACCTGAAAAAGGTTGGCCGGGTTGTGGTGGACGGCACGGAGCTGATGGACGGCGTGGAAACGGTTCGAATCGCCTGGGAGTTTGAATCGACCGGGCCGGATGCTCCCGGCTCAGGGCGCAAAGGCCTCTTCTGGGTGCAGCCTTCGCGTGGCTACGCCGTGGTGCGGAGCGAGGAGCAGGCGAGGGCCGCTCCGAATTCGCCGTGGCAGCCGTTCATGTTCAGGGAGTGGAAGAGCATGAGCAAGGTCGGCGACGTCTGGCTCCCCGGAAAGGTCACTTACCGGGAGATGGCGAACTTCACCGGTCGGGCACCCGAGATCGTGCATGAAGCCACGGCAATTTTCGACCGCTGGAAGGTCAACCAAAGATTGCCCAAGGCCGTCTTCGAGTTGAAGTTTCCGGACAAAACTTGGGTGACGGACCGCGTCAATGGCCGGACCTACGTGAAAGGGGCGATCACCGACCGCAAGATCGCGGGACAGGTGCGCCTTGCACGGCAAACCGCCGCCGGGCAGGCCGGGGATTCGGCTGGCTCGTCCGCCGACGTGGAAGCCCGATTCAAGGAAGCAATTCTGGCGCACTCGGGCGGTCCATCGTCCGGCCGGTGGCCTCTTTGGACGCTGCTGGGGGCGTTCTGCATCTGCTCCCTGGCGTTCGTTGGCATGTGGATAAGAAAAGCCTCTAGGGGGCGTGAACGGTGACCAAGTCAACCTTGTTGCGCGTGCTCTTCTGCTCGCTGACCTGCGTGGCGGGGATGGCGCTTTGGGCGCTCGCGACGAGGCAGCTTACCAAATCCTTGGTGGGCGTGCGGGACTACGCCCGAAACGCGCGTACTGATCCGCAGACGAGTTGCGGGCCGGTAGCGCTAGCGGAGGCGGCCGATATCCTCGGGTCGCCCGTTTCCATCGCCCAGTTCCACGAGGCGACACGCGCCGGCGAGGCCGGCGCCTGTTCGATGGCCGACCTCCAGAGGGCCCTCCGGGAACACGGGTTCTCCTCGGCCGCGGTGCGATACGCCCCGCCCGGACACCCGCGCCATGCGCTTCCCACGATCCTTTTTGTTGACGGCGCCCACTTCCTCGTGGCGCTCCCGAGTCGCGGCGACCAGTTCGTCCTGCTCGACCCGCCCGCGGAGCCCGTTGCGGCGAATTGGAGCGAGTTGGGCGAGCGTTGGCGCGGCGAGACCCTGGTTGTTGGGAGGAGCGCCACCGAGGTCGAAAACGCGATTCGCGAAGAATAGGGAGCGACCGCGATGAGACTGCTGTTGGCGAGCTTACTGGGAGCCTTTTTGATACTCGGCTCGATCCTCCTGTGTCGCTTCGGGCCACGGGCGGTGCCGTCGATCCCGGTGGTCAGTGCCGAGCCTCGGGCCTACAATTTCGGCCACGTGCTGCCTGGCTCGTACGTGCAGACGTCCTTCCTGCTGAAGAACGAGGGCTCTGTTGAGCTCGAGTTCGGGAAGGTCACGGCATCGTGCGGGTGCACGACACCCTCCCTTGCCGTTCGGTCGCTCCGGCCCGGCGCGAGCACGAAGCTCAACGTTGGGTTCAGGGTCACCCCGACCCCTGGGGCCGTCACCGCGTCGGTCTTCATCGAGACGAACGACCCGAGCCGGCCGGTTCTCACGCTCGCTCTCTTCGCCGACTCATGGGCCGGTGCGGTTCCGGAACCACAATCCGTGAACTTCGGCAGGGTCAGGCCTGGGGCCAGCCTCGGGACCTTCATCCAGATACGAGCGAAAGACGGCATACCGTTTCGAATCACGGACATGATGTCCGACATGGGGGGGCGTGGCTCTCGAGTCTGACGGTCCGGCGGAATCGGCGTTGCCGGTTCACCGCCTCCGCGTGAGCTTCCGGACTGGGAAGCTGAGGGGCGCGATGTTCGGCGCCCTGAAGTTGAGAACTGACAGGCCCGACACCCCGGTGGTCGCCGTCCCCGTCTCCGTCGAGATCGCGGGGCCCGTATCCGTCGCTCCATCCCTGGTCCACATCGACAGGGAAGACATCGGCAAAGTCGTGAAGCGCGTGCTGCTGGTCAAGGATGAAGAAGACCGCTCGGAGCCCACGCTGCGAGACGTGAAGGTCTCAAAGCCGTGGAAGCTGACGCGGACTGACTCGAGGTCCCCTGGCCCAGGACTTCTGATGGTCGACCTGTGGCTGCGCTTTCCGCCGGGCAGCGGCGCTCCCATTGGGGGTGCTTGAGCTCACGCACAATTCCAGGGAACCGTCCACGTACTCCGTACCCTTGATCATCGACGGCTGGACGCCCCCCCTCCCGGAGCCCGTGGCACGGTGATCCCCGAGCACGCCCAAGGGTTGGCAATGAGACGCGAAAGAGCTTTCACCCTCGTCGAGACGCTCGTTGTGATCGCCGTCGTGGCCATCCTCGCTGGACTTCTCCTGCCGGCGCTGCACTCGGCTCGCGAGGCCGCCCGACGGGCGCAGTGCTCGAACAACCTCAGGCAAATCGGCCTGGCGTTGCAGGCGTACGCGGGGCGAGAGGGGGTGTTTCCGTCGGCCGGCGCCTTGAGGAGGAGCGCCCGGTACACCTTCATGCCCGGCTACTGCTCCCCGTTTGTTCGCGTCCTGCCCGAGCTGGAGCAGACCACGCTTTACAACTCGATCAACTTCCTGATGCCACAAGGATCCTACGAGGTCGTTTCCGCGAACCTCACGAGCGCCTCGGTGGGGCTTTCCGTTTTCTCCTGCCCGTCCGACGGCGTTCCTCTTCTGGGGCGACCCGGACAGATGAACTATCGTGTGAACATGGGCTCGGGTATCGGAGTATCCGATGTCGAAATGAGGCCCGTCGAGTGGGGTCCCTTCGCCATGGCTGAGTGGCTAGGCCCGGCGCAGATCCAGGACGGGCTGTCGAACACCGCCCTCGTCTCCGAAAAGCTCCGCGGTGACGGGGAGCCGAGCCAATGGAGCGTCCAGCGCGATTCGTGGTTCAGCGGCCTCGTGAAGATCGACCCCTACGCGACCACCGCCGAAGCCATGGCGGTTTGCGCGTCGCCTCCTCCATCACCCCCTTACCATTATTCCTGGGGAGGCGAGTCCTGGTATCTCGACTGCTACAACAATACCTTCTACAACCACGCGATCGCGCCAAACGCTCTGATTCCCGACTGCAACGCGACCGACATCACGCACGGGCTGTCCGGGGTCTCGGACTGTGGGATCTACCCCGCGCGAAGCGCCCACGGACCGCTCGTCAACGTGGCGACGGCCGACGGTGCGGTCCATGCCGTCAAGTCGACCGTGTCCCTCCCCGTTTGGCGAGCTTTCGGGTCACGATGCGGCGGGGAAATCCTTGAACCACCATTCTGACCGCGGGCGATCACGGTTCCGGGCCGCTGTTGGTTTCGCTCCGCCCCTACCGCTTCTTCAGCGCGATGCCCAGGCCCTGGTCGTACATGTGGACGAACAGGGTGTCGAGTTCGGGGTTGGTGGTGATCGCCCGGACGAATTTCGGGTCCGGGGCCGGGCTGGCCATGTTGTGGGCCAGGATCAGGCCGCCGGGACGGACCAGGGGCAGCAGCTTCGTCAGGTAATCAAGATAGCCCGGCTTGTCGGCGTCGATGAACAGGACGTCGATTGGCCCCTTGAGCTTGGTGATTTCCTGGTGCGCATTGCCCAGCACCTGAGTCACCAGCCGCTCGACGCCCGCTTTCTGGAAGTTGGCCCGGGCCATCTCGAAACGGCCGCGGTCGATGTCGAAGGTCGTCAGGTGGCCGCCGGTCTTGGAGAGCGCCAGGCAGAACCAAAGTCCCGAGAAGCCGTTGGAGGTGCCGATCTCGACGACGGTCTGGGCGCCCACGGCCTCGGTGAGGATGCGGAGCATGCGGCCATCCTCCAGGGGCACGTTCGACGTCCCCCGGCGGTAATGGTCCAGAGCATTGATGACCTGGAGGATCTTGGCCTCGGCGTCGTCCCGGGCCTTGGGCGGCCGCGCGCTGGCCTTTTCCGTCGCGCCGGGGACAAAGCTGGCCGAGGGTATCGAGGTGGTTGGCGCTGTCGCCTTGGAGTCGGAAACCTGGGCCGCCGCGGCCGGTGACGGCTGGCCATCGCCGGATGCGTGGGCCAGAAACGAGCCGCCCAGGATCGCGCCGCCCAGGAGCGCCAGTGCACTCATCGCACGTCGTAGCATGGTTCTTCCTTTCAGTGAGAGTCGCGTCTCCACAGATGACCGCCGTGCGCGGCCTGTGGATCGTGTCTTGGAGGGAAGGTCCTACGGATTCCCTTATAATCCATCGCGCGCCGACTTGCCATCCCGCGCCGTCGGCGTCAGCGCGGGAAGTCCCTTGAGGGCACGTGCCTGCTGACAGGCGTCGCTCCCCGCGGCGAACTCGCGGCAGACCCGCGGCCGCGCCCTGTAGATGGAGCACCGGCAATCCCCATCAAGAAAGCAGCACGTCTCGTGAAAGGGAAGCGGAAACAGACGATACGCCCACCGCGGCGTCTCGAGATGAGCCGCGAGCTCTTGGCTCTCGTCCGCGATCCGAGGCTCGGCGAGCGCATCGGCACGCGAGGCGAAGACGGGATAGGTGCAGCAGCACGCGCCGCAGCCGTCGCACTCGAAGACTTTGGAGGAATCGTCTGACATGAGTGGAACCTAGATCGCCTTGCACAATTTGGGGAGGGCGAGCCGAACCAGAAAACAGCTCGGCAGGAGCCTCGCTCTCCCGGAATCACGAAACGCCATATAGCACCGCGCCGCCCGGGCTGGCAAGATGAGAGAGTTGTGCAACGTGCCTCGTCGGTTTCCAGTCGGGCGGTCGAATCGTGGTAAGACATCCACCGGGATGTGGAGGATCTTGTGATGAGGTTCGCGTGGAAGGGGGTGCTGGTCGCGCTGGCGAGTTTCCTTGTGAGCTGGGCGGCTTTCGCAAGGGACCGTGGCGCTTCGCCTGTCCAGGAAAAGCCTCCGGAGAAAAAAGCAGCGCGGCCGAAAGGCGAGGCGAACACTTCCAAATCAACATCCGTGCCGGCAACGACCAAGGTGGAAAAGGGCCCGTTCAAGGTCGAAGTCGAGCTTGCGGGCGTCTTCGAATCGACCAGGATGGCCGAGGTCTCGTTGCGGCCCAATGCCTGGTCTTTGCCGCTGGTCGTCGAGCGAGCCGTCGAGCTGGGGGCCCCCGTCAAACAAGGGGACATCCTGGTCGAGCTCGACCGGACCAAGATCGACAAGGCGATTCAGGACGCCGAGGTCGACCTTGCGCAGGGAGAGCTCGCGCTCAAGCATGCCGAGGAAGAGCTGCCGGTTCTCGAGAAATTGCTGCCGATCGACCTGGCCGCGGCCGAGCGGGCCAAGGCGCAGGCCGACGAAGACCTGACGCGATTTCTCGAGATCGAGCGGCCGAACTCGGAGAAGCAGGCGAACTTCATGGTGAAATCCGCCGTGGAAAGCCTGGAGTACGCCAAGGAAGAGCTTCGTCAACTCGAGAAGATGTATCGCTCCAAGGATCTGACCGAGGAAACCGAGGAGATCATCCTCCGGCGCACCCGATTTCAGGTCGAATCGGCCGAGTTCCGGCTCAAGGAAGCGGAACTCCGCCGCGACGCCACCTTGAAGGTCGATCTGCCGCGCCAGGACCTCAAGGTCCGCGAAGCCGCCGCGCGCCAGACGCTCGAGATCCAGAAAGCGCGCGCCAGCC
>JBMFUH010000324.1:0-7265 GCA_049966735.1 Isosphaeraceae bacterium | reverse complement strand
AGCTTGGCCGACACGGCAGGTCCCCGACGTGTGAGGGCTCTCTCGGCCGCCGCCCTGGCGCCGGGCGGCAGGTTGGTCGCGCATCGCAGGGGTCCAGGGTAGGTCAGAGACCCGCGACGAACGGGAATCGGCGGGGTGTGAGACCCGCGATGAACGGGCCTGGGCAGACTACGCCTGGTCCACAGTGCCTCGGAGCGAGGCATCCGCGGCTGGCTCGCGCTTGTCCGGCTCGGAGCCTTCTCCGCGCAGGCTGCCGATGACGGCCCGGATGCGCTGGCGGAACGGGGCGAGGAATCCCAGCCTTGAACCTGATAGCGGAGGACAGAGGAATGCTTCAGCCTACACCACGGTTCTTCCGATACAGAAGGAGGTTCTGTTGCTCGGGACGAACTCGATCAAGGATCCCTTGACCATGTCTCGTATTCTGGCATTTCCTCGGGTTGTATGCCTGATCGGGCTGATCGTCCTCATCGGGCCATCTTTATCGGGTTGCTCCTCGGATCGAGTGATTTACCCGCAACGGGGAAGCACCAATGTTGTCCGTCGCCCCACGTACAATCTGCCTCAAGGAAGACAAGTCTATCTCGGTGGATACGCAGGCGCCAGCTACAACCCCGCCGATATTCCGGGGCGGTGACCGACTCGACTCAGGCGCTCTTCGGTTCTAGAATCAATCAGAGTGGGGCCGAAGAAGTCTGGCAGGGCAAACGCACGACAAAGCCAACGCTCCTGAGGTATCGGCCCGGTATTCCCAGGTCGGGTTCAGAACCGAGGCAGTTGAATGATGTCGGGGCATGAGCTTCGAATCGGCCTCATCGGCGCTGGTCAGATTGCCCGGTCCAGGCATTTACCTGGGTTCCGGAAAATCCCGGGAGTCCGGATTGTTGGGGTCTGCAACCGACATCGGGATTCCGCGGCACGCGTGGTGCGCGAGTTTGAGATTCCCCGGGTCTACGGCAACTGGGAAGAGATGCTTCATGACCGGGACATTGATGCTGTCGTCATCGGCGCCTGGCCTTATTTGCACTGCCCGGTCACTCTGGCCGCTCTTGACGCCGGCAAACATGTCCTGACCCAGGCCCGGATGGCCATGAACGCGCGCGAGGCGCAGCGGATGCTCGACAAATCGCGGGAGTATCCTTCCCTTACCGCCATGATCGTGCCGAGCCCTTATGGACTCACCGGTGAGACGTTCGTGCGGTCGCTCATCGAAAAAGGCTTTCTCGGTCAGTTGCGCGAGCTCCACGTTCAGGGGCTGTCAGGCGAGCTGGCCGATCCGGAATCGCCAATGGGCTGGCGGCAAATGAGCCGCTACTCTGGGTTCAACATGCTGACCTTGGGAATCCTTTACGAGACGGTCCTGCGCTGGGTTGCCCCTGCAAACCGGGTCATGGCGTACGCCTCCAAGATGATCGCCGAGCGGCTTGATCCCGAGTTTGGAAAGGTTGTGCGCGTGGGCACGCCAGACAGCGTTCAAGTTTTGACGACTCAGGAAGACGGCTCCTGCGGTGTCTATCGCCTCAGTGGATTGGTCTGGCATGATCGGGTGCTGTCCGTGGCCCTTTACGGGAGTGAGGGGACCTTGACTTATGACTTTCTGAGCGATGAAATTCGCGGCGGACGGCGGACGGAGGGAGGCATGCGGGTGCTGCCAATCCCCGAGGAGACAAAGGGGGGCTGGCAAGTTGAGGAGGACTTTGTGGCATCGATCCGGGGTGAACGCCTCGTGACCCACACCGGTTTCGAGACAGGTGTTCGTTACATGCAGTTCACAGAAGCTGTCGCTCGAAGTTCCCGCCACCAGGTTCCCGTGACCCTGCCCCTTAAAGAGTTCTCGAATCCCAGTCTCTGAATTCGAGTAGAATACTCAAATTCAGTCTCAGCCTTCCTTTACGTCCCGCCTTGCAACATTCGCCCAAAAACCGTACGATATCATTCGACGAGTTTGGGTCCAAACGATTGGGGATTGGTGTAACGGTAGCACGACTGACTCTGGATCAGTTAGTCTAGGTTCGAATCCTAGATCCCCAGTTTGTAACTCCTTATGGCTTAGCAGCTTATGTAAATCGGCCTTGTCCTCCTGGCAACACCTTCGCACTGGCGTTGGGGTGACATTGCTCCATTCGAGAATTCCTGTTGACAGCCAAGTTCCGATCGAGAGTCGCCGCTGGGCTACGTCCTTCGGGGAGAAGGTGGCACCGGGGGGGGCCGCCGATGCCCGACTTGGTTCGCGCCGTGGTGGGCACTGTAGCAAGCTGGGCGCTTGCACCCTAGAACTCCGCGAGCGATCATCACCCAAACGAAGAGGCTCAATCGATGCAAGAGCAGCATGACATTCTGGTTCACTTTCTCGACGGCACGCAGGATGACTGTGCACGGACGGGAAACAATGCAGCTTGGTCGGGTATTCGGACGAACTGAACTCACAGAACGATTTTTCGAGGGTCATTTGCCCTAATTGTGGCCGCGTTTATCGTGTTGTTGCTCAGGGTTTCAGGCAGGTTCCAACCCACGTTCAAGAGATTGCCTAATTGCAATTGACGTCACATGAAACACATCCTTGGCATGGTAAAGTGTAACCTGGACCTGAACGGCGCGAAGGGGCCGAAACTCGAACTCGATTTCCTACGACTTGTGTACTCGGTCACGGAGCTTCGCAGGTCTGGGAACAAGGCAAGCGGGTATCTTCTTGTGATGACGCCAGCAATCGCTCAACGAGTTGCAGCTTGGCAGACAAAGTACCAGGCTGGCGACTCCGTGCTTGTGGGAACTACTCAGTTGTCCCAAGAACAACTGGGAACGATTCAAGCCGAGGTTCGTGCGAACATCGAGGGAATGGTCGCTGGAACAGTTGGCGAGGATGCTGCTGGGAGATCGGATGCGACTGTTGGGGGACAGATGGGCGAAGAACTGCTCAGGCAATTCATCGAGGGCCACGAGAAGGGTGTCCATCGCTCCCTCAATGAGCGAGAGTATCCGTTTCGCATTCGTTGGGATTATTACGGAACTCTTAACCCGTCCTGACAACCGAGGCGGCAAAGGAAACATCCACACAATTCGCGCCGAACCAGGCGCTCCAGCAGTCCTGTCACGCGAATGACGGTCCTCCGAGCTTCAACGCCTGGCCCGCGAGGGCCGGCTTCTGACCTTGGCCGCTCGGCGTTCGGCAGTGGACCGAACCCGATGCCCGAACATGCCGCGGTATTATTAGGTCATGGCTGCAAATGAGCACGGCAGTCTCTACCTCTCGCGTGCCGCTCGGACCCGCTTCGCCTTGCCTTGCCCTGCGCTGGCCGTGTGTCGCGGATCGGTTCAGTGGTCAGGACAAGTCGTCGCCCAACCGCGGCGGCGTAACGCCAAGGTGTGTCCAGCGTCGGGTCTTTGTTGTGCCAGTTCTCCTGTCGAGAAAGCGCCGGCTGGTCGATCCCACAGCGCCGGGACACCTCGGCCAGCGTGAGTCCCGCCCCCTCACGGGCGCACTTGATCTCCATCACGAACGGGCGTAGCTCGCGGTACTCGCCGCGGAGGTCCATTCGCGAGGCAGGAACGCCTTCTTGGCCGAAGACATTCCTGACAGCCGCCAACCCGGCTACTATGGATTGAAGGAGGACTCGCCATGAATGTGATCGAAGAGACGATCGACGCCACGCTAGACTCGAACGGTCAGTTGCGACTAACTCACCAGCCGCGGCTGCCGCCGGGCCCTGTGCGAGTCACGATCCGTGTCGCCGCGGCGGTTGGGCCAAAACGCGGCTTGGCGGACGTGATCCGAGAGATCGCGGCCGAGCAGCGCTCCCGCGGCTTCCCTGGCCGGTCGTCCGAAGACTTGAGCTCTGAAGACGACGCGCGCCTGGCCGACGACTCCGAGCGGGATCGGGAACTGGACGCCGCCCGCCGCGGGTCGTCGGCGGGGGGACCATGAGTGCTGTACTACCTGGACACCGTGATCGTAATCTACGCGGTCGAGGGCAACCCTGCCGACCAGCAACGTGCATTAAATCACCTGGCCGCGCTGGAACAGGCCGGCCATCGTTTCGCGATCAACGAGTTGACCCTCACGGAATGTCTGGTCCCCGTCCTTGGCCCGGGCGGTGGCCCGCGGATGTCGGACTTCTTTCGGTTCTTCCGCGGGCCGAACCTGCGGACGCTGAGCCCGACGGCCGCGACGTACGCCCGGGCCAGCGCGATCCGGGGCGGTCACACATACCCGACGATTCCGCCCGCTCAGCCGAAGCGTTACGGGCTGGCCGACGCCCTCCATCTCGCCACTGCGATCGAGTCCGGTTGTGACGTGTATCTGACCAACGACAACCAGTTGGCGAACTTCCCGGACATCACAGTCGAGGAGCTGCCATGATCGTGATCGAGGCCAGCACTTGTTCGACGGCTTTACCGGCAACGCCGTGTGCTTCGACGCAAGTGTGCCATTTAGGTTCGGCCCGACGAGCGCCAGCGCCTCTTGTCGCGGCGAAACCTAGAAGATTTGGCAACAAATTGGCAACAGCACTGCCAATGTCACCGCAACGCAAATACAATGTGAACGAGCGCAACATCGCCGTAATTGGTTTCTGATCAATGGTTTTCCAGCGTCAACCAAGTGTCACCTCAATGCCACACAGAATATGGGAATCCAGGTTCGAATCCTAGATCCCCAGCTTTGCCCAAGTCCCTGCCTGTCATGACGTTATGAAATCAATTCCGGCCGTGGTTTGAATTCTGCCCGCACAGTCGCTCCATCTCAGGCAATCTGGCCAGCCTCGAGTTCCGGTCGACACTGGTCCAACCCATGCCCAGCATCGCTAGACCGTCCCCTCACTCCACGACGGGTCAGCCCGCCGGAGCCCGATTGGCAGTCCCCAGTCCTGTCGATGCATTTCAAGGATCGCCTTCCCGGCCCGGCCGGGATAGTCCTCCGCCTTGGTCAATCTCCTGTCTGTCACCCCCTCCAAGAACTTGAGGGCGTGCATGGAGATGGCGACGATCTCGTCAAGTCATCGCGAGGTGACATCGGAGTTGTACGTGGCAGTGGAGACGGGACAAGGCGTTGTCGAGTCCAGAAGTTCTCCGATTATCTGGGAGTGCAGTAGATCCTTTCACGGCAGTGGGAGGATGGAGCATGTGGACTTTGCCTCAAAGCATGTCCCCGCTCAACGTGGAGCCTTTCCGATGTTCACCACCATGCCGAAGCCGCGACAGACCTTCATCCGCCTCGAGAACGATGGGTGGGCCTACATCGTCCGTTACTGGCGACCGCTCGACGCGGCACTCTGTGAGCTGTCTGGCAGGTGCGAGGTCTGCACGGCGAGAGGCAGCAGATCTGATCCGTTGAAGTCCATCTGTTTCGCTCGGGTACTTCCGTCCGGACTCCAGGCCGAGTGCTTCAAGTTTGACAACTGAGCTAGGGAGATCATCAGGATCAACGTTCACAGGTTGAGCCGGAGCCAAGTTCTCAGGTCACTGCCCTGAAAAGCACCAGTTCAAGCTGACACAGCACCTTCAGCGACCCGTGCAGGATGGAGATCCGCGGCACCCGCCCCATGTTGCACCCCCGGGACAGGTGGTACTGGTCAAGGATGTCCTCTGAGCATCTCACTTCGTTCAACGTGACGTGGAAGGGGAAGAACTTGCCCAACCCGGTCGCCTTGACCTCGAGCATTCTCTCCGAGTGGTTCGTTCTTCATTCTGCTTCCTATGCTCCTGGCGTTTCCGTCCGACGGAGGCGCCCAGTCTTCGCGCCCCGGCGAGAGGACTTCCCGGCTTCAATTGTGGATCTTGAACCTGGTCCACGGCTCGTACTTCATGTCCCGCAGGAGGTCGCGCATCCAGTCGTATTCGGGGTGCGCCTTGAGAAAGGGACCGACGAGGAAGTCGGAGCCGTGGTGACCGACCTGGGCGAGGAGTTCCATCGCCTCGGCCATCTTCGAGTCGATGACCTTCGCCTGGACGGTTCCGCCCGGGTAGTATGGCTTCCAGTCCCATTCGGGAACGCCCCGCGCGGTGGTCTCGACGCGGCCGCAAAGGGTGCGGTCGTTGGCCTCGTGCTTCTGTTCGATCACGTCGTAATCATCATTTTCGAAGCGGATAGCCATCAACATGTCGATCTTCCCCTTGTTCTCCTTCATGAGCTGCTCCCAGCGCGTCTTGCGGGCGTTGGGTGAGGAATCCTTCTTGGCCGCATCGAACTGCGTCTCCTCGGCGATCAGCTTAGGATCGACCGGGAAGTTCGCTCCCACGAAGCAGCCCTCCTTGGTCCGCTCGAGCAGATGATGCTTCAGCCCCAGCTCGAACCGGGCGATCTCGCCGGTTTTGCGGTCGCCCAGCAGCCAGTCGTTGGCGTAACCGCCGTTGTTGCCGTCGAGCATGATCTTCACGACGTCGTCGATCGACTGGCTGTATTGCAGGGCCTTTCGCGCGCGGGCAAACTCGGGCTTGCCCTCGGGGTCCCAGCCCTCGAACTTGGTGATGGTGGTCTCGGTGATCATGATACCGGAAGCGTTCACGCCGAAGTCATCGTCGCTGATGATAATGCCCGGCAGCCCGTCCATGAGCATCCGAGATCCGCGCTCGGGCTTGATGTCGTAGATGATGTTCCAGCGCGTGCCGACGACGTAGTTGGTCCAAGCGTTGTGCCCCATGACGATGCGTCCGTCAGTCGTGTAAGAGCCCGTGGCCACGAACGCGCTGCAATTGCCCGGGGCGTGCGTCGTGGGCGTCCTCCCCTCCTTCTTCTCCAGCCAGGGCACGTAGTAGTAGGGCAGCTCCTCGAGGGCGTTCAAGGCGACGATGTCCCAGCGATCAGCGCTTTTCCCTTGTGCTTTCAGACCCGCCACGATCCCGTCGATCTCGCGCTGGTATTCCGGGTCGATTCTGGGCCAGAGCATCTTCTCGGCGGCCTGACGATAGAAGTTCCAGTCGCGCTTGCTCGTCTTCTCGAGGTAGGGCTTGCAGACGCGTAGAAAGTCGGTGATCTCGGCAGCAAGCAGAGCTCCGTGCTGATAGCCCACCTGCTCGGGCGATCCCTCGAGATGAACGAAGATCCAGCCATTTTTCTCCTCTCGGTAGCTGCCGTTCAGCTTCGCGTAGGTGATCGGGACCGGTTTGTCGGCTCGGGCGGACCGAGCGCCCAGAGCGCAGAGAAGGGTTGCCAGGAAGATCGCCAACGGCTTGCGGATCGTCATCATCATCGGCCTTTCCACCGGATTGTATCGCCTGCGTCGTTCGGAGCGGTTTTCCAATGTATCCCGGCGAGCGATTCCGGGCAATCG
>JBMFUH010000323.1:0-7275 GCA_049966735.1 Isosphaeraceae bacterium | reverse complement strand
TGGGCGCGTTCTTCGACAACATTCATCAGGATCCGATTCTCTCTCAGGTGAAGCTGATCGCCGAACCGTGGGACGTGGGCCCGGGCGGCTATCAGGTGGGCTGCTTCCCCGTGCTCTGGACGGAATGGAACGGCAAGTACCGCGACAACCTCAGGCGGTTCTGGAAGGGTGACGGCGGCACGGTGTCCGAGTTCGCCACCCGGCTGGCCGGCTCCAGCGACCTCTACCAGCAGACCGGCCGGGCCCCTTCTGCCAGCATCAACTTCATCACCTGTCACGACGGCTTCACGCTCGAGGACCTGGTCTCGTACAACGAGAAGCACAACGAGGCCAATGGCGAGGAGAATCGCGATGGCAGCGACAACAACGACTCCTGGAACTGCGGCGTCGAGGGCCCGACCGACGACCCGGCCGTCCTCACGCTGCGCGAGCGGCAAAAGCGAAACTTCCTGACGGCCTTGATGCTCTCGCAGGGTGTCTCCATGCTCCTGGCAGGCGACGAGATCGGCCATACTCAAAAGGGCAACAACAATGCGTACTGCCAGGACAACGAGCTCACCTGGTTGAACTGGGAGCTGAATGACCAGCAACGTGGCTTCCTTGACTTCACCAGGCGAGTCAGCCGGATCTGGCGCGAACATCCCGTGTTCCAGCGGAGAAAGTTCTTTCAGGGCCGGGCGCTGCGCGGGTCGGAGATCGGCGACATCTCCTTCCTGGAACCATCCGGAGCCGAGATGTCCGACGAGGCGTGGGGCGGCAGCTTCGTGAAGTCGCTGGGCGTGCGCCTGGCGGGAGATCTGATCGGCGACGTCGATGAACGCGGCGAACCGATCGTCGACGAGACGGCCTTGATTCTGCTCAATGCTCATCACGAGCCGATCACCTTCACCTTGCCCCCGACTCGCGACGGCCAGGTCTGGGAGTGCGTCCTGGACACGACCGAGAACGAGGAGATGTCTCGGATATGCAAAGGCAACGACCAGTACCAGGTCGCCGATAGGTCGCTGGCCTTGTTCTTCACTCGCGAGGAAGCCGTGCGGGGAAGTCCGGCGTCGATCGCCGAGACCGAATCACCGCGCCGGGAGGTTCGCAGGCCGAAGCCTCCTGCGCCCTCGCATCCGCAGCACAGCGAGCATAAGATCTAAGCAAGTCCGCAAAAGTTCGTAAGCGCTCGCCAGTTGGTGCGCGGCCACCGGCCAGCCGAAGCGGTCCCGTCCCGTCAGGAAGACTATCACGCCCCCGTCCCGGCGCACCAACTGGCGAGCGCTTACAAAAGTTCTTTGACTCACGGAGCGGAACCTGAAATCATCCGGATGGCTGGGATCGAGCGCGGCGACGCCCCGGAACGACTGCCGTGGGGCCGGGGCATTCTGCCCCAGCGAGCCCACCGGAATTTCCGGTGTGCATCGTTCGGCGGAAGCCTCGCTCTCCCAGTTCCAGGACAGATTCCGAGTCGTATACCGTCTCGATGCGCGGACCTCCGCAACAGGAGTTTGGGAAATCGTGTCCAGCAGCGTGGAGCCACCGGCTGAGCAAAACACCGACGCGCTCGCCCCTCTCCTGAGCGACCTTCTGGCCAGAGCTCAGGGCGAGATCAAACAAAGAAGGTCCGCGCCGGAGGCAACGTACCGGCTCCAGCTTCACGCCGGATTCACCTTTCGGGACGCGGCGTCCATCGTTCCCTATCTGGCCATGCTGGGCATCTCGGATTGCTACGCGTCGCCTTTTCTCAAGGCCGCGCCGGGCAGCATGCACGGCTATGATATCACCGATCATGGATCGCTGAACCCGGAGATCGGTACGGCCGACGATCTCGCGGAGTTGATGAACGCGCTCAAGGAGCACGGCATGGGGATGCTCCTGGACACCGTTCCCAACCACATGGGAATCCTCGGCAACGAGAACGCCTGGTGGAACGACGTCCTGGAGAACGGCCACGCTTCACCCTACGCCAGTTACTTCGACATCGACTGGTCGGCTCCGGTACGTCCCGAGAACCGAGACAAGGTCTTGCTGGCCCTGCTCGGCGACAGTTACGGAGAGGTGCTGGAGCGCGGAGAACTGCGTGTCGCTCGCGAGGGCGGTTCCTTCCACGTGCGGTACCACGAGCATCGCTTCCCGCTTGATCCCGCGACCTATGGAGAGATCCTCGCGCCGGCCCTGGAACCGACCATCGCTCAACTCGGTCCCGACCACGCAGCCGTCCAGGAAATCCAGAGCGTCCTGACCGCGATCGGCCACCTGCCCAGGCACACCGAGGCGAGTGCGGGCCGGGCCGCCGAGAGGTTGCGTGAGAAAGAGGTGATCAAGCGTCGGCTCGCCAGCCTGATCGGCGATCACCCGGAGATCGAGGCCGCGATCACCGCGGCGCTGGACAAGCTCAACGGAGAGCCGGGCAGTCCCAGCAGCTTCGACGCGCTCGACGCGTTGCTGGGGTCGCAGCCTTTCCGCCTCGCCTTCTGGCGCGTCGCCAGGGATGAGATCAACTATCGCCGATTCTTTGACGTCAACACGCTCGTCGCCCTGCGTGCCGACCGCGAGGATGTGTTCCGGGCGACGCACTCCTTGATTCTTGACCTCGCCACCCGGTATGACGTGATCGGCCTGCGCATCGATCATCCCGACGGGCTGCTCGACCCGCAAGCTTATCTCGGACGGCTCCAGTCAGCCTTCCTTCTTCAGATGGCCCGCAAGGTGTATCAAGAGACAAGCGAGCGGCGGAATGCCACCTGGAAGGAGGTCGAACCCCTTGCCCGCGACCTGATCCATTCGCCGCGGGAAAATGGAGGATTTCCCCCGGCACTCTACGTCGTCGTCGAGAAGATCCTGGGATCCGAAGAGCCCTTTCCCGAAGACTGGGAGAGCCACGGGACCTCCGGTTACGACATGCTCAACCAGATAAGCGGTCTCTTCGTTGATCAGTCGGCGGAGCGTGCTTTCAGCCGGCGCTACGAGGAGTGGGCAGGCAACAACGCGCCTTACACCGAGATCGTCCGCCAGAAAAAAATGCTCATACTCGACACCTTGCTAGCCAGTGAGCTGCACGTGCTTGCCTATCAGCTCGAGCGGATCGCGCTGCGGGACCGGCGGTCGCGTGACTTCACCCAAAGCGCCCTGCGACTCGCGCTCCGAGAGGTCATCGCCTCGTTCCCGGTCTATCGTTCCTACATCACCGCGAGCAAGGTCGGCGAGCAAGACCGCGTGCTCGTCAATCGCGCGATCCGCTCCGCGATGCGCCGCAATCCCGTGACCAGCCGCTCGATCTTTCTCTTTCTGCGCAATGTCTTGCTGGGACACGCGGGAGAGTCCACGAACCCGCCGGACGACGAGCTGGCACCGGCGGACTTCGCCGGCAAGTTTCAGCAGGTCACCGCGCCGGTCATGGCCAAGGGACTGGAAGACACGACATTCTATGTTTACAACCGCCTGGTGTCGTTGAACGAGGTGGGAGGCGACCCGGGCCATTTCGGCACCGCTCCGCAATCACTTCATCGCTGGAACACTCGACGAGCCCAGAGATTTCCCCAGGCGCTCACCCCGCTCTCAACTCACGACACCAAGCGGAGCGAGGACGTCCGGGCCCGCATCAACGTGCTCTCGGAAAACCCCGCCTCATGGTTCGCCGCGGTCCAGCGCTGGTCGGAGTTGAACGCGGCGCATCGGGTTGCTCTCGAAGACGGCGAGGCGCCCGATCACAACGAGGAGTATTTCTTCTACCAGAACCTGCTGGGCGCTTGGCCGATCGGCGACCTCGATGACGCGGCCTTCGGTGCTTTCCGCGAGCGGATCCGCGCCTACATGGCCAAGGCCCTGCATGAGGCGAAGACCCACAGTAGCTGGCAGAACCCCGATCCGCAGTACGACGAAGCTGTGGACAAATTCGTCCTCGCTGTCCTCGATCGCGACCGGAATCGCCCGTTCCTCGACGATTTCCTGGCGTTCGAGCGCGTCATCCAGCATCACGGGATGCTCAATTCCCTGGCGCAAACGCTGCTCAAGATCACCTTGCCAGGCGTACCCGATACGTATCAGGGCACGGAGATCTGGGACCTCAGCCTGGTCGATCCTGATAATCGCCGGCCCGTGGACTACGGCCTTCGATCGGGCATGCTCCAGGACCTGAGGGCCGCGCTCGGCAATGAAGCGGGCGCAAGCGATCGTCTTGTCGCCAGCCTCCTGGCCAGTCCCGCGGACGGCCGCATCAAGCTCTATGTTCACTGGCGAGCCCTGGCCGCCCGGCGTCAAGCGCCCGGTCTTTTCTCTTCCGGAGAGTACAGGCCACTGGAGGCGCAAGGAGATCGCGAAAACCACGTGTTCGCATTCCTCCGCGGCGATCAATCGCGCATCGCCCTCGTCGCGGTGCCTCGCCTGACCACCTCCCTGGTTCAACCCGGCCAGTTTCCTCTGGGCGTTGATGTCTGGAAATCAACGCGCCTGCAGCTTCCCGTCGCGCCGGGGACGATCCTGGTCGACGCGTTCACCGGCCACCGCGTCGCGACAGAACCGGCTGGCGAGACTGCTTCCAGTCTGAGCGCCGGAACGCTCTTCGCGCACTTCCCGGTCGCGCTCCTCCTGAACTGGGCGGATGGAAAGGGCTAAATCTCGTAATTGCGCCGGCCCGCATAGCCATCGTCGGGCTGGACGTCGGGGCTCTCGCGATAGCGAAGGCGGGGGTTTTCGATCGTGACGGTCGTGTAGGGGGCGACGCTCCGCGTCAGCCAGACCGACGAGCCGATGACCGAGTGATGGCCGATGACCGTGTCGCCGCCCAGAATCGTGGCATTGGCGTAGATCACGACCTCGTCCTCGATGGTGGGATGCCGCTTGGTCCCGCGTACCACCTCGCCGGTCGACTCGTCCTTGGGAAAGCTGAGCGCTCCCAGCGTCACGCCCTGGTAGATCTTCACCCCCTCGCCGATATCGGTCGTTTCACCGATCACCACGCCGGTACCGTGATCGATGAAGAAGCGATGGCCGATCCGCGCGCCGGGGTGAATATCGATCCCCGTCTTGCCATGCGCGTACTCGGTCATCATCCGGGGGATGAGCGGCACATCGAGCACGCGCAGGATGTGGGCCATGCGATAGATCGAGATGGCCGCGATACCGGGATAACAAAAAACGATCTCGTCCATACTCTTGGCCGCCGGATCGCCCTCGTACGTGGCCTGCACGTCCAGGGTGAGCACCCTCCGTAGTTCCGGCAGCTTTTCCAGGAAATGAACGACGGTTGCCTGGGCCTTGGCCTCGAAGTCGATCTCCAGATCTTGCGCCCGGTGGTTGTGGTGGAAGGCTCGGGCGATCTGCTGGGTCAAGCGGTCGTGCAGGCTGTCGATCAGGTCGCCCACGTGATAGGCCACGTTCCCCATGTGCAGGTTCTGGCGGCGTCCGTAGCCCGGGAAGAGGATCTCATGCAGGTCGGCGAGGATCTCCACCACCTCGCGATAGCTGGGCAGCGGCGAATGGCCCAAATGGTGGATCGCGCTACATTCCTCGTACGTCTCGACGATCCGCTCGGTGATCGCGGGAAGCGACTCCTTGAGCCTCAGGTCCGTGGCCATTTTGCCTGTCCTCTTGATGGTGGCGAGTGGGCAGTAGGCAGCCGAAAGTCCTGCTCCTGCTCCTACCCTACTCTTACTCCCTCGCCATCTTCCGGCTACGACACGGTGCGAACCGTGGAATACCGCGCACAACCAAGCTCGCCAGGAGGCGGGCTCTCCCGAATTCGAGTCACAAGTTCTCTGCCGCGGTACAGAACCATCTTAAGGGAGCCGAGACGGGGAATCAACGCAAGGTGAGCGGCTCGGCACGGGCTCGGTCATGCCGGACCAAGGGAGGGTCGACGCAAGGGCGCGAGGAGCGGTACGATATCATAGCTGATCGGAGGATTGGATTGCCTATCCCGCCTTCAAGGTCTCGGGAACACCTTATGCTTCCAGGACCGGTTTTCTTTCACGAGCTGCGCGCGGCCGCACGGAGGAAGCGGTCGTTCGTCATCAGGACCCTCATCGGCCTGTTCCTGCTCTATCTCCTGATCATGCCGGGAAGCCGGCCATACCTGGGAAATGCCTCGTCGAACGACTGGGAATACTCGGCGGAGCAGATGGCGCTTTTGGGAACCAGTCTTTTTGGCAACGTGGTCTGGCTCCAGGCGCTCGTGATCTTGCTGATGACGCCGGCAATCGTGGCCGGGTGCATCGTTGAAGACCGCCAGCGCAAAGTGCTCTCTTACCTGCTGGCCAGTCCGCTTTCCGTCGCGGAGATCGTGCTGGGCAAGCTGGCGGCGCGGCTGGTTAACCTGGTGGTGCTGGTCGCGGTGGGGCTGCCGGTCGTCAGCATCGCGCTCTTCCTGGGCGGAGTCGTGCCCTGGGAGGTCTGGCTCTGCTATGGGCTGTCGTTCTCGACGGTCTATTTCCTGGCCGGTGTGTCGATCTTCGCCTCGGCGTTCTCGGAGCGGCCGCGCGACGCCATCGTCCGGGCCTACGCGATCGAGGGGATCTGGCTGGCCCTGCCTCTCGTCGAACAAACCTGCCGAGACCTCGGGGACATGTATGCCCGTGTTGTCGATTCCATTTCCCCCGTCACGGACTGGCTCACCGGCAGCACACCCTCGCTCCTGCTCTTTCGCAGCGCGGTCGCGCCGGGCAACAGGCTGATTGAAGAATCACTCTGGATGCTCGGACTTCAGGTTCTTTACGGGACGGTCCTGCTCGGCTGGGTCACGATCCGCCTCAGGCCGGTGGAAAAGGGGTCCCGGCTCTGGGGACTGGGCTGGCTCGACGCGAGGAAAAGGAATCAGCCACGCCGGCTGTTCACTCGCCGGCCTTGCGGTGACGCTCCCATGATCTGGAAGGAGTGCGGCGGAACGATCTCCGCTCCGGGTCTTCTTCGCCTGGTCTTGCTGATCATCCTGGGCCTTGGCGCCACGGCGGGCCTGGGATACTGGGTTTACGCCATGGGCCTGCCCGCGTTTCAGGAGGTACGCGAATATGGATATGGAGCGGGTGAAATACAGACGTATCGCGAGACGATGAGCGTGTCGGTGCGCATCTTCACGACCGTGCTCTACATCCTCTCCGGCCTGCTCCTGGCCGCCGCCGCGGCCACGGGTGTCACGTCGGAGCGCGAGAAGGACACCTGGGTCAGCCTCACGGCGACGCCCCTCTCGGGACCGGAAATCCTTCAGGGCAAGATGCTGGGGGCGGTCTGGAGAGTGCGTCTTCCACTGGGCGCTCTGCTCCTGGTCTGGCTCATCGGTCTGGTCTGCGGCGCGGT
>JBMFUH010000322.1:0-7278 GCA_049966735.1 Isosphaeraceae bacterium | reverse complement strand
GAATCGCCAAGGCCAAGGGGAGGTCGCAGGACAATTCTCGGACGCTCTCCTAGCGGTTTCGATTGTCAGATTTCGGAGTTAGGTGTATTCTCCGGCCAGATCAAGCGGTCGATCTCGGCGGCGACGAAAGTAGAGAGGGAGGAGCGAATGGCGGCCAGAGTCACGAGCGTCTTTCTGTATGTCAAGGACGTTCGCCGCTCGCTCGAATTCTACAACGAGGTTGTGGGCGCGGAGGTGGTCCAGGTTCATGCCGAGCACGAAAGCGCACCTTACACGCTGGCCATCCTGCGCCTGGGGTACTTCACCTTGATGATTCACCCCCAGGAACCCCAGGCCGAGGAATTCAACGATGCCCGGCTGGGCGTGGGAATTCACCTCCAGCTCCAGGTCGACGACGTGGACGCGTTCTACCAGCACTGCCTGGACGAGGGAGCGATCCTCAGCGTTTCGGGCGAGCCCAGCGACCAGCCCTGGGGCTGGCGCGAGTTCGCCTTGCGCGACCCGGATGGATTCGTCTGGTCGGTCTACCAGGACAAGTCGGGCGGTCAGTGGACGGCCTGAGAGTCACTGGTCGTCTGTGCCAGGTCGTGAGCCGGGACCGGCCGGGGTTGAATGGCCCTCTTGGCCGGTGTTTGTCCGCTCGTCCAGAAGAAGTAGATCGCCACCACGATCAAGAACGTCGCGTACACCCGCTTCATGGTGACCGCCGACATGGCCCCGGTGAGCCGCGCACCAAGGTAAGCGCCGCAGAAGATCCCGAAGGCAATCAAGAGACCGGGCACCAGCTTCATCTCGCCTCGCCGCCAGTACTCCAGGACGCCGAGCAATCCCGTGGGCAAGAGGATCGCGAAGAGCGACGTGCCGACCGCCGTCTTGGGATCGAGCTTGAAGACAATGATCAGGGCCGGCACGATCACCAGCCCGCCGCCGATCCCGAACATGCCGCTCAGGATGCCCGCCGTCCCTCCCAGAACCAACATCGCCGCGATCTCAGTTCCGCTCATCAGTCTCGTGCTCCCGACAGAACGCCAACACCGCCGCACACCCGGCGATTGCAGCGGTCTCAATCCGTAATACATTGCAAGAAAACTGGATAGGTTGCCAGCCCGCGCTCCTTGCCTGACCCTCCTCGGCCTCCGTGAAACCTCCCTCGGGCCCCACCGCCAGCAGCACGCTCCTGCTTCCGGCGAGCCTCGGCCAGCGAACCGGCGACAAACCTTGGGGGACCGCCAGCAGCCGGAGGGATGAATTCGCCGACCTGACCAGATCCGTCCAGGTCTTCGGCGAGTCGAGAATCATTAGCCGATTTCGTCGCGACTGCTTGCATGCCTCAATGACCGTCCGCCGCAACCGCTCGAGCTTGGCGCGCCTCGGGTCGACGACCGAACGCTCCGTCACCAAGGGGATGAGCCGGTCCACTCCCAGCTCCGTCGCTTTCTCGACCAGCCAGTCAAAACGATCCCCTTTGGGAATGGCGGTGGCCAGGACAAGAGAAAAGGAAGAAGCAAGTTCGGGAATCGGCGGGCCTTCGGCAATCAGGCAAACCCGGTCCTTGTCCACGTCCACAATCCGTGCTGTCGTCGCAAACCCTGACCCGTCGAAAAGTTCCACACGATCGCCGACCTTCTTGCGGCAGACCCGGACGAGGTGTCGGGCCTCGTCGGCCGGCAGCGCGTAACGCCCCTCGGAAGGGGGATCGGGACAGTAAAACCGCAACGACACGCACGGCTCCTGCTGGGATCAAAGTTGTCCCTCATCTTATCCGATCGTAGGAATGGCGGGAAACGGGCGGCCCGTGATCGGCCGAGAACTGGCGCCAGTCGTTGTCTCACCCTCTCCCCTGGCGGGGGAGGGCAGGGTGAGGGGCAATCCGGCCCGGACGTAACCCAAAGTGCGCCCAGTCGTTGGAACTGGCGCAAGAGGAGGTGGCGGGTTGTGGTTCACTCACTGGGGTCTGAACCGGGAGCCATTCGCGGACGGCGGCGGACCTTACGTGCCCTTGCCCTCGCATGAGGAGGCCGTGGCGCGGCTGGCCCAGACGATCGACTCGGGCGGGCGGCTGGCCGTCCTGACCGCTCCGGCGGGGATGGGTAAAAGTCGGGTCCTGGCCCGGGCGCTGGCGTTGGGCCGTAGCGCCTCGCGCCGGTTCGCCCTGGTCAAGAACCCTCTGGACGGTGAGGACCTGGCGGCCCGGCTCGCCGAGAAGCTGGGAGTGGGCACCACCGGTCCAGGGCAAGCCTCCGCCTGGCGCGCGCTCCAGCGAGCGTGTCGGCTGTGCGCGCTTCAGGACCTGGCAGTGGTGCTCGCGCTGGATGGTTGCGGCGAATTTCATACCCGGGAAGGTCGGAGAGATTTGCTCCGTCTGGTTCAAGGCGTCAGCCCGGACGGTGGGCGTGTGACGGTCATCCTGACCGATGAGGCGGAGGGATGGGAGGACGATGACGTCTCGCGGTCGTGGACGCTGGTCATCCGCTTGAGGCCGCTGTCTGCCTCGGAGGTCGAGTTCTATCTGGCCACGAAGCTCGCCGCGGCAGGCTGTCGCGAGGCGGTCTTCACATCCCGCGCGATCAGCCGGCTTCAGCTCCTTTCCGGCGGCTCCCCGCGCGGGCTGGACCGGCTGGGCACACTCTGCCTCATGGCCGGAGCGAGCCGAGGCGTCGAGGCCGTTTCGTCCGAGCTGGTCGAGTCGATCGTCGCCGAGTGTCACGTCCCCGCGGATCTCGCCCTCCGCTCGTGATCAACTTCCCGCCGCCCGCCGGCCTGATCGACTCGATGCCCGCTTACGGCATGGCGACGAACGTGGAAGGCGTCTTCGTCCGCGGCGCCGTGGTCGACACGCACGATCGCCAGGTCATCACCGTCGCCGGCTCCGGCCGCGCCGCGGCCATGGACTGCGAAAAGTGGCTGGAAGCCACCGGCGCGGGGCATTGAGGGCTGACCTGGTTGGCCAATCGTTGAACCAGTACGAAGCGATGACATTCAGTTTCTAGGTCACAGCGCGGCCGAGCCGCAACCAAAAGACGGTGCAAGGCCACGGATGAACACGGATTGAACACGGATAAGATCCGTGGTCGCCATCATGGCTCCGCACGCTCGATCACCCGGGGCTGCAACCCCAGAGCTTGCCACGGAAGCGCTGGCGAAATCGTGTCCGGCGTACAAGATTCTCGAAGTTAGTAGTACAGTGGACACCAAGAATTCAAGAATCATCAATGCCCCTCAACATCACCGTGAGCCAGACAGTGGACAGTAGCCTTGGGCCGCGAAGATTCTTGAGCCACTGATCAAACACGGATTGAACACGGATCGAAATGAGAATTGGAGTCGGTAACGCCGATCGCTGTTTCAATCTCGCCTGCCCGTGCCCCGCAATCCCATCCGTGTGCATCCGTGGCCCGTTCTCCTCCGGGTAACTTCGCGAGGCAGAGCTGTTCTTTCGCTCCATGGGTTCCGCCATGCAAACAGAATACACCGGTCATCGCTCCGCCCAGCGGACCCTACGGCTCCAGATCCCACCAGCCCCTGGCTCATTTCGGGGCGACTTGCGGCTGGCATTGACGGTACAATCAAAGAGGCCTGGACAGCCAGCTCTAGCCTTTGAGGTTTCATGAATCGACCCGCTCTTGCCCGGTCAGAACCCGATCTTCCCGCACACCGCGATCATTCGCGGCGGTTGCAAGACAACCGGTTCGTTTACGCCGTGCTCTCCAGGCGGAGCCGGGGAATCTCGATCGGCATCAACCTGAACCCGGATACCGTCTGCAACTTCGACTGCGTCTATTGCCAGGTAGACAGGCGCACGCCGCCTTTGGTCCGCGAGGTCGACGAACCGGTTTTGCTCGCGGAGCTGGAAGAGACGCTCGAACTGGTCCAGTCGGGAGAGCTGTACCACGACCCTCGGTTCGCCGGCGTGCCGCGGGCGCTGCGGCGGCTCAACGACATCGCCTTCTCCGGCGATGGAGAGCCGACCAGCTTTCCGCGGTTCGCGGAGATCATGCGCGAGGTGGCGGCCGTCAAGCGGCGGCGGAAGCTGGACCAGGTCAAGCTCATCCTGATCACCAACGCCACCCTCTTCCATCGGCCTGGCGTGCGGGAGGGCCTGGCGATCCTCGATGCCAACCAGGGGGAAATCTGGGCCAAGCTCGACGCCGGCACCGAGGCGTATTATCACACGATCGAGCGCACAAAGGTGCCGTTTGAGCGCGTGCTGACCAACCTGAGAGACGCCGCGCGGGGACGGCCGATCGTGATCCAGAGCCTGTTCATGACGCTCGATGGCAAAGGGCCCGATGAGGCCGAGATCGACGCCTACCGTCTGCGGCTGGGAGAGATCCTTGCCGCGGGGGGAGCGATCTCGTGCGTCCAGATCTATACCGTGGCTCGCACCCCAGCCGAGCCGTCGGTGGGTCCGCTCTCCAGGGCTGAGCTCGATCGCATCGGCTTGGCGGTGCGCGACCGGCTGGGGCTTGCCGTCGACGTCATCCCCGGCGGGACCTCCGATGGCTGACGGTTCGCTTTACGCGGATCGGTTGCGGGGATATGATCTCAAGGAACGGTATACCAGGACATCTCACCCGGCTGAAGCGCACGGGGCACAGGGAGATCCACGATGATCGGAGCGACCATGGCGGCGGGAGACTATCTCGCCCTCGTCTGCAAGGAGATCCAGAATCTCGACACCGCCCAGGTCGAGAATGTGAGCGAGTTGATCGAGCAGGCGTACGATTCCGGACGGTTTGTCTTCATCATCGGCAACGGCGGCTCGGGGGCAAACGCCTCGCACCTTTGCGAAGACCTGGCCAAGTGCACTCTCCGCGACTTCGAGAACCAGAAGCGGCTCAAGGTGCTGAGCCTCACCGACAACACCGCTGGCATCATGGCCTGGGCCAATGATGAAGGTTACGACCGGATATTCCTCGAACAGCTCAAGAACCTGGCCTCGCCCGGCGATCTCTTGCTGGCGATCTCCGGCTCGGGAAACAGCCCAAATGTCCTCCGGGCCGTCGAGTGGGCCAACAAGAACGGCCTGACGACCGTGGGCATCACCGGGTTCTCCGGGGGCAAGCTCAAGGCGACGGCCCAGCACAGCTTGCACGCCGCAGTCGACGATATGGGAATCGTCGAGTCGCTGCACCTGGTGGTCTTCCACTGGCTCATTGACGACCTGCACCGAAGGTTCAGGGAGAAGGTCGCGGCAGTCAGCGGGAACGGCGCGAAGGCGCGCTGAGGGACGATGGCCGACGCCTGGTTGCTCGGAATCGAGATTGGCGGCACCAAGCTCCAGCTCGGCCTCGGCCGGGCTGATGGCAGCTTGCAGGCCATAAAGCGGCTGCGCGTGGACCCCGCGCGAGGGGCCCCGGCGATCCTCGACCAGATCCAGACCGCCCTTGGTTCCTTGCTGGAGCGCTCGAACCTGGCGCCGGAGGCGATCCAGGGCGTGGGCGTGGGGTTCGGCGGCCCGGTTGATGTGGCCGGGGGACGAGTCCAGACCTCGTACCAGGTACCTGGCTGGACCGATTTTCCCCTGGTCCAGTGGCTCCGGGAGCACCTGGGGATTGCCGCGGCGGTGGTTCAGAACGATGCCGATACCGCCGGTCTGGCCGAGGCACGCTTCGGCGCGGGGATCGGCTGCTCACCGCTCCTTTATCTGACAATCGGCAGCGGGATCGGCGGTGCTTTGATCCTCGACGGCCAGATCTACCGCGGCGCGGGACTCGGCGCCGCCGAGATCGGCCACATGGAAATTCCCGACCCTTCCCGGCCGGACGCGCCGTTCTGGCAGCTCGAGCAGATCGCCTCGGGCTGGGGAATCGCCCGCCAGGCCCGTGAGCTGGCTGAACAAATGTTGGAGAATGGGAGCAGCGACTGGGTCGTCCTGAAGCAGGCCCACGGCGATCCCCGCGCGATCACCGCCGAGATGGTGGCCCAGGCCGTTCGGGAGGGGGACGAGCAAGCGGAACGGGTGCTGGATCGGTCCTGTCAGGCTCTGGCGTTTGCCTTGCGGCAGGCGATCGTCCTCCTGGCACCCCGCCGGATCATCCTGGGTGGAGGGGTGTCGCTGATCGGTGAGGCACACTGGTTCGAGCCGGTTCGCCGGCTGGTGGACGCGTCGGTCTTCGCCCCCTTCCGGGGATCGTACGACATCGTCCCGGCCGCTCTCGGTGAGGAAGTGGTCGTTCACGGGGCCCTGGCGCTGGCCCAGGCGGTCGCCGAGACGCGCAATATAGGCTAGATTCTGAGCAACATCTGCTTGGTGTTTTTGCAAGGTTGCCGACACAACGTCCGTTGCGCAGGCCCGGGATGCCCTGAGATCGTCCCCGAGACGCGACATCTGGGGAAACGATGCCTCCGCGGGCAGTGCTCTGGGCATGAGCGTCAGGGCAGGGCGGCCGCGGACGACCGTTTCGAGCGCATTGACCTAACTTCCATTATTTTTGCACCTTGTGGCGGCACGATCCGACGAATCGCGATGTATTAGTGTGCAGGCGAAATGCCTGGCGCGTTTGCCGCGGGGGCCGATCCAGGGAAGCGAGTCCTCCGGTTCGCCGGTGCATCGGAATTTTCCTGGCAATCGGCCTTGGGTTTGCTAGAGAGTCCAATAAGACGGGTCGTTTTTCCTGACAATTCTCGCTTCCCCTCTTTCAAAGAGCGGCTTCTAGGCTACATTTTGAATAGAGAGGTCAACGAGCGTTGTTCCAAATACGTTGCGAACCGAAGTCGGCTGAAGCTCGTCTACACGGTTAGAGGGAAATCGGGAATAATCGGTTCTCCTCAAGGTCGAGGCTGATCGGGCGAATCCCTAGATGAACACGCCCTGTGCCACGTGAATCGGACAGACAGAGGTGCTTGCGTTTCTTCACGGTCGCGGATTGACACTCCTGGTAAGAGAATGAGAGGCTCGCCATGACTGCGAAACTGGCCGAAACCCAACTGTGGCAGCACAACCTGGCGTCGCTGATCCGGTCGGGGCTCTTCCTCAGGGCAGAGACTAGCGAAGTGAGCGGTCTCTTTACGGTCGTCGGTATTTATGGCGACGAGACGAGTTCGGCACCCATGGCCAAATATTCAGACGCGAGGCGGGCCATGGACGCCGCGAACCTGGTGAATCAACTGGCCAAAGCGCAGCGCAGTCCTGAATCGAACTGATCTGGCGCTGGCCGTTTCCGCTTGCCATTCCAGCCGTGTTCTCGGTCGCCCACGCGACCCGAGCCCACGGTTTTTTTCGAGACTTCTCGCTCAACACCACCGGGGTCGGGTAGCGGATAAGCCGTTTTGGGC
>JBMFUH010000321.1:0-7279 GCA_049966735.1 Isosphaeraceae bacterium | reverse complement strand
CAGCGGACCCTACAATATTCAGTGAGTGCGCAAGCCGACTGCAAACCGCTCTAGGGGTGAGTGAGCAGTGGGCAAACGCCAGTGAGCTGGTAACCAGCAACTCGCCACGCGCCACTAGCAACTCGCCACTCGTCGCGGCACGATGCGACCTGTCGCGGGAGTGTCGGCCTCGCTCCCTTCCTCATGGTATTCGGCGTCGGTATTGACCTTCCAGGTGTCGTATCGGCCCAGTCCCAGGATGTTTCGTGCCGCCAGGAGGGCCGTCATCATCGAGTGATCCTGATTGTTGTATTTGTGCATCCCGTTGCGTCCTGCCAGCTCCAGGTTGGCCAGCCCGACCAGCCAGCGGCGAATGACCTCGAGATGACGCTGGTACTCGTCGTCATAGACGGGATACGCCTTGGGCATGCGGACGACGCAGCCGTCCACGACCTCGCTGGCCGCGACCAGGCCGATCTCCTCGATCTCGCGCCGGCCCAGGGCCAGCAAGTCGGCGTCGGATCGCGTCCAGAGATCGTCCCCCTCGAAGCAGAAGTACTCCAGGCCCAGGCTCGATTGGGACGGGTCGGGAACCATCTCCGGAGACCAGTTCTTGAAGTTCTGGATTCGACCCACGCGGACGTTGGGCTCGTGGATGTAAATCCAGGTGTCCGGAAACGTCTCGGGCCGATCGACGATCAGCACGACCGTGAGGAAGTCGCGATAGCGTAGCGACCCGGCCGCCGCCAGCACCTCCGGCGGCGGCGGCGGATCGAGCGCGCGGATCAGCTCGCGCAGCGGCATCGTTGAGAGGAAATGCGACCCCAGGTAGCGTGTGAGCTTGCCGCGACTGTCGACGGCCACGAACGCCGTCACGGCCGATCCGTCGTGCTCGATACGCACGACCTTGCGGTCAAGGTGCACGGCACCGCCCTGCTCTCGAACCCGGTCGCGGACCCGTTCCCACATCTGACCCGGACCGAGGCGAGGATACTGGAATTCGTCGATCAGCGTCTTGATCACCTCGCCCTTCTTCGACTTCAGCCCGCCCAGTAGCGCGCTGGTGACGGCCTTGGTCAGGCTCAATCCCTTGATGCGCTGGGCCGCCCAGTCACAGGAAATCTCACTGGTGGGCATGCCCCAGAGTTTCTCGGTGTATGATTTGAAGAAGATTTCGAAGAGGACGCGGCCGAACCGGTTGACGACCCAGTCCTCGAATGTCCGCTCGGGCCGGACGGGGCGTGCCCGCGCCTTGAGGTAGCTGAGCAGGATCCGGGTGGCCCGCCAGGGGCCAAGCTTCCAGAGCGCGTCCACCGGCTTGAGCGGATAGTGGAAGAATTTGTGATCGTAATAGATCCGGGACAGGCGGGAGCGCGTGATGAACTCATCGCCCAGGATCTCGCGCCAGAGGGCGTTGATTTCGCTGCTTTTGGAGAAGAAGCGATGGCCGCCGATATCGAAGCGATAGCCCTTATACTCGTCAGTCCGGCTGATGCCGCCGACCAGCCGTGGATCGGTCTCGAGCACCACGGCAGTCTGACCGTGGCGGGCCAGCTCGTAGGCGCCTGTGAGCCCGGCGGGCCCGCCCCCGGCGATCACCGTCTCGAAAGCCGCGACGACGGCCTCGGCGCCGGGATCGTCGACCCGGACCCAGCGATGCGGCGGGAGACCGGTGCCAACCGTCTGCGATAGGGGCGAATCCATGCCCATCCCCGGCTCCAGGAGTTGAGGAAGATGGAAGTCCGGCCAACATTGAACTCGGCGGCCCGGCGAGCGTACTATAATTCTATCGACGACTGGTGCGATGGAGTTTTGGCATAAAACCGCCGCCGGGTCAACGTGGATCATCCAGAGGCCGATGTGTCGGTATTGACCCTTTCTTTCCGATGTCAACAATAGGCCCGCTGACACGGACCAGCCCGTGCGACCTCTCCTCCAGTCGAGCTATGACGGCTCGGCCGCCGCGCGGTGAGTGTTTTCGGCGCCGTAGGAGACAGTGCCGAACCTCGGTCCGTCGCTAGCCAGGAAGGTGAACGATGACATTCGAACAGTGCCAGGCGATTCTTTCCGAGATTCGCCAACGCCAGGGAACCGATCACCCGCTCGTCCAGGTCACCTGCTCGGGTACGGTCGTGCGTGGTCGCTTGACCCGTACGGACACTGACCGTCCCCATGGGTCTAACTCTCAGTCGCCGTTCGGGTTACTCGTTCTGGAACAGCCCGGTCTGCTTGCCGGGCCGCTCAGCTTCGTGCAGATCGCCAACATTCCCGAGGACGGCTTGCACGACTACCACCTCCGCGTGGCAGCGCACTCCCGGGACACGCAACTTGTGGGGGCAACTACCTGAAGCTCCACTCAGGATTGTCTCATGCCCCTGGTCAGGGCACTCCGGTCACTCCGGAGTGCCTTTTTTTGTCCCCGGCAAAGCCAGCGGCGGTCAAAACCACGTTCCGGGGCTTGCTCTCGACCATTCCACCTGGGCGTCGAGTCCGCTAGAATGCGGAGCCTGATGAGGCGATTGCGAAACATGTCCCCTCGTTCGATGATGAAAATCCACATTCGGGTTCCCTCCTCATGGCGACGTCGTTGACCATCGGTTCCCGCCCCGACTGTGATCTGGTCTTGAGGTCGCGGACCGTCTCGGGACGCCATTGCCGGCTCTCCCGAGATACCGCCGGCTTCATCCTGGAAGACCTGAACTCGACCAATGGAACATTCTTCAACGGTGAGCGGGTCCTGGGCAGCATGCCAATCAACTTGACGCCCGGCGATACGATCCATCTGGGCAGCCATCCTCTCTCCGCCGACCAGATCTTGCGCCTTTTCGATCAAATCGCTGCTCCTACTCTTACTCCTACTCTTTCTCCAACTCCTACTCTCACTACTTCCCCCACACCCACGTTCCTCGTGCGGGCTGACCGGATGCTGATCGGCAGAAGCGCGGAATGTGACCAGGTTGTGGACCTGCCGGTGGTCTCATCCCGGCACGCCCGCATTTTCCGCTCGGGCGGTCAATTTCTGATCGAGGATCTCGGATCTTCCAACGGAACCTACGTCAACGGCGACCGGATCGTGGGACCTGTCGTCGTCAACCACGGCGACCGGATCGCGCTGGGGTCGGCGGTCTTCGTTCTTGACACCAACTCCTGGAAGCCCGAGCCGGAAGACCTCGGAGCGGGCCAGAGTGCCGCGCCCTTGCCGGAGCCGGCAGCGCCCTCCGCTGGGCAGATGATTTCCGTGAAGAGTGTTGAGCAACCGGAAACCTCTGGCATCCTGAGCCATCCCTGGCGCCTGGCTGGGCTCTTCCTCCAGTCGCCGTTGCTTTCACTCCTTATCGCCGGTCTTCTGGGCAATCACTCCCCTGCCCCGGTTCTCTTTTCAGTCGCGCTGGCGGTCATCTGGTTTGGGCTCACCAATGCGCTGCTGAGCGGACTCATGGACCAGCGCGTCCTGCGCGCGGAGCTGCCGGATGCCGGCGCGCCCGAACTGCTGTCGAGGCTGGTCGTCCTGGCAGGCCTCTGCGGTTTGCAGTGTCTTGTTTCCTGGGGGATTGTTGCCTCGATCGCGGCGCTTCAGGCTCCTGCTGGTCCCGCGCTGGGGTTTCTGGTCCTCGCTGCGACCGTGGGGATGGCTCTGGGGCTCGTGGGCATCGCCCTGGCCCCGCGAGCGAATCTGGCCGGGGTGCTCTTGCTGGCGCCCGTGCTGCTTCTCTTGCTTCTTGGCGGCTGGCCCTCGTTACTGCGGTTGCCCGTTGTCCCGGCGCTCAGTCCTTCGCGCTGGGCTTTCGAAGGGCTGCTTCTTCTGGAATCGTCGGCAAGACCGGAAAACGACCTGGCCCAGGCCTACTTCCCGGCCGAGTCCCTGCGCATGGGGGAGACGGCCGACGCGCTGGCTCTTGCCTTCATGCTCTTTGGCCTGCTGGCGGCGGTCGCGTTCATGGCGACTTCGACGAGATCGCGTCAGCCAGGGCTTCCAGCTTCTCCACCCGCCGATACGTAGGCGGATGCGCGCGGAAATGGTTGTCAAAGAGCGACTCCTTCTGGCCAGACCTGGGCAAGGCGCTCGTGCGATCCAGTCCCCAGTGGTTGGCCTGGGCATATCCCTTCAGCTTGCGAATGAAGGTCAGGCACTCTCTGCGCGTGCACTGAAGTCTCTTGAGCTGCTGCAAGGCCCAGGCGTCGGCGTCAAAATCCAGCTTCTCGGGATAGTAGCCGCGGGGAAAGATGAACAGATAGAAAAGCTGCAACGTGCCATAAGGCAGGGCTTGCACGCCGGGATCTTGCAGGCACAAAAGCGCATGCTTGTTGTCGACGTGATAGATCTCGTGGGCCAGCACGAATTGCAGAGCGCAGTTCTCGTCCTGGCTGATCCAGTCCAAGAGCCCTCGGGTGACGTAGACATAGCCGCCGGGATGGGAGAAGGCGTTGACGGCGCTGGAATCCAGGACGAAGAGCTGGTAGTCGATGTCCTTGCGGCCGCGAGCCGGCAGAATCGGCTCGGCCGCCTGCTCCACGCGCTCCTGAGCGTCCGCGTTTTCCAATCTGGGAATGAAGTTCATCACCATTTCGTGCAGATCGGCGCCGAGCCGGCGCTCTTCCTCGGCGGAGAGGTTGGCGACATCCCATTTCCTGGTGGCGAATGGCTGTTTCCAGAACGGGTCGATGGTGGCCGGTCGTACGCTGGAGACGTCCGCCCCCACAGCCTTGGCGAAGGCGAGCCTTACGGAATCCGCGGGCTTGGGCCCGGGCGGCTCGGACACGTCGGCATGTCTCTCCATGGATGGGTGTGGCTTGGGCGGGACCGGGACGACTGCCCGCTGTCTCTTGACAGTCGCGGAACGGCGCGGCTCGCGTGCACTTCGATGGGCCAGCAGCGTATCGGCTGGCTTCTCCTCGCGTTGAGGTTCATCGTCAACCGGCGCCGGGGCTGGCCGCGCATCGGCAGCGGGCCCCGCGACGACGCGGCCGGTTTCACGGCCATCGGCCTTGGGCTGGGATCGCGTGGTCCCTCGCGTCTTGCTCCTTGTCTCGTTTTGCTTCAGCGCATCGCGGTAGGCCTTTCCCTGGGTGCTGACAATCCAGGAGGAAACGGCCACGTACAGGCAGGCCACGATGACGGCGACGGCGTTCCTGGTCATGGTGAATTCGGCCCCTCCGGTCATTTCCCCACCGCGTCGTCGGGCACCCCGATGCCGCCGTTCACCTTCTCGAGTTGCATCTTCAGCTTCGCGTAGAGGTTGGGGTAGAGGTTCCTCTCCTCGGGGTTCGTGGCGTCGGCGAACTGAAGATTGTGGTTGCGCATGAAGACTCTCAGGTCATTGACCGTGGTTCCGGAGTAGCGATCGAGGTCGCCCAGGGCTCGCTCGATCTTGAGCGTCTTGAGCATCTCGACCGTCTCTCTCATTTGCTTGAGCCGATCCCTGGCCTCGATGTACCGCTTGTCGGCGCTGGCTCCAAGTACCTCTCTCAGCCTGTCGTCGAGAGCATCGATGGCCTGGCCCAGAGCCTCGATGGCCGACATCTGCATGGCCCCCTTGTACTGCTGCTCCAGGGCGTTATCGAGCGCCAGTTCGTAGGCCCGGATCTCGCGCGCGTACTGTTTGTCCTGGAAGGCGATGGGCCAGTGCGACGCCCCTTTGGCCGTGAGCCGGTTCATCGAGAAGCTTCTGACCCCGCTCTCGGCCAGCTTGAAGGGAATGCGCTTCACGTCCTCGACCGACAGCGGCACCGAATCCTCCCGCAGCGCCGACTCGGAGATCGCCGGACCGTTCATCCGCTGGAGGACGGAATTCAGCGCGTCTCCCGTCTGGACGTCCCTGGCCTCCGGGCTTTTCATGATCCGTTCTCGAATCTGGCCGAAAAGGTCTTTCTCCCTCTTCACCATCGCCGCGCGGTGTTCGGCATTCATCCTGTTTTCATTCATCAAACACGCATAAATGTACTCGTTGACTCGCATCGCGGTGTTGGCATTGATGGAGCTGGCCATCGCCGTGTCGTAGTTATAGATCCCCTCGCCGAAGGCGGCCATGCCCACACCCCGGAGATAGTCTCCCTGGACGGTCGATCCAGGTCCAACGAAGTTGAACTGGGCCCACGCGGACGTCGCCGTCAGGGCCAGGAAAAGAGCGGTGGTGAAAAACGCTCGCTTCATGTCATCATCCCCGCAATGAGTCTCTCGGTAAAGTCGCCCTGAAATTACCCTGCCGACGCGTCCTGTGTGACGGCAACGAGATCCGTTTCGCTGCGGGGTCCTCGTCGTGCTCACACTACCAGAACCCGCTCCTTCCTCGTGGAGTTCCGCTCATCTGCCCCTCTATCTGAATTCATCGCGAACAGCCTGTATGAAGCGTGCCTGCGACTCGGCCATCTTCATGCCCACGGCCATCTCCTTCTGAAAGAACTTGTCGAATTGAGCCTCACGAAGAGTCGCGGCGAAGTGTCGCTGCATTTCTTTCAACTTGCGGCGGACGGTCCCGACAAACTTCTCTTCACCTCCCAGCCTGTCGATCCATTCTTTCCCATCTCCATATTTTGTTCTGGCCCGCGCCGAAGTGACCTCGAGGACGCGGAATGCCTGGGCGTAATTGCCCTCGGCCACGTGCCGGAAGTTGCACACCCCCAGAATTTCCAGCGAATTGATGACGAGCGTCCTGGCGGTATGGTCGTTCTCGGTTCGGCTCTCCATCCTGACTCCGACGATCGACCGGTATACCGGCCGGGACAAGGTCGGGACCCTGAGTTGCGTGAGAAATCTCTCCAGGTGGCCGACAACTTCCGCGTCGATCAGGAGCATCATGTCTTGCTTGACGATTTTTCCGTCTCCCGTGCAGAGCGTGCGGCCGTCATCGCGGGCCAAGGGAAGGGAAAACCCGACGGCCTGACCCGATGAGTACCTGACCCGCTCCACCTTCGTGCCAATCCGGAAGAGTCCATCGAGCAGCAGGGTTTCCCCGTCAAACTGGTCGGGGGCCGAAAAGACCTCGTCGATCGTCGCCCTGCCCGATCTTCCACCGGGCCGAGCTTTTCTGGCTCGGGAAGCAGAGTTCGGCGCGAGTTCAGGCGCCGGCGGTGGCGGCACACGACGAGTGTGGGCCGGAGCCGCTGCCTCGGCAAGCTCGCGACGCGGTTTCCGTTCCTGGCGAGGCTCGTCCGATTCGGTACTGGGCTTCCGAGCTTCCTCAGCCAGTTTCTCCTCGGAAATCGCCTTTCGCCGGGCTTGCTCGCGCTGGAGCGCCTGGAGCATGTTGCTTCGGTAGGTGCTCGCTAGTTCCTGGACTTCCAGCTTGGAGGCCAGCGGCCC
>JBMFUH010000320.1:0-7293 GCA_049966735.1 Isosphaeraceae bacterium | reverse complement strand
TCACGTAAGCGGCGATCAGGCCCCCGAAGAACAGCACCTCGGTGGCGAGGAACATCCACATGCCCAGGTTGGATGCGTCCTGCTGCTGATCCAGGTCGTCAAACTGAGGCGAGAGAATCTGCTCGGTCCCCGTTTCAGCCGACGTGCCGGTCGATAAACTCATGAGAGTCCTCCGCTTCCTCGGGTGAATAGGCATAAGGCTCCGCCGTCACCACAGGGGTCTCCTCGAAATTATGGACCGACGGCGGTGAATCGGTCTGCCACTCCAGCCCGGTCGCCCTCCAGGGGTTGGGACCGGCATCAGCCGGGCGAAAGAGCGACAGCGAGAGATAAACCAGGGGCAGCAAGTAACCCACCGCTAAAATCGACGCCCCGGCCGTGGACATGACGTTAAGAACCTGAAACTCCGAGCTGTACTCGTAATAGCGTCTGGGCATGCCCAGATAACCCAGCACGAACTGGGGAAAGAACGTCAGGTTGAAACCAACGAAGACCACGAGCGCCGAAAGCTTGCCCCAGAGCTCCGGATACATCCGTCCGGTCATCTTGGGCCACCAGAAATGGATCCCTCCCAGGTACGCCATGACAGTGCCGCCGACCATGATGTAGTGAAAATGAGCGACTACAAAGTATGTGTCATGAACGTGCACGTCGATTGCCAGCGAGGCGAGCATGAGCCCCGTCAGGCCGCCCATGGTGAAGAGCCCGATGAACCCCAGCGCATAGAGCATCGGCGTGTTAAACCGGATCGAGCCCTTGTACATCGTGGCCGTCCAGTTGAAGATTGCTGGACAACCCCGACTGTTTGTTCGTGTTCGTCACCCATCCCACGGTCGAGGCCACGAACAATCGCAGCGAACGCAACGTGCGTCGCGAAGCCGAAATCCGCAAAGGAGCCCGTACCAGCAAGACGGCCGACGGGGCTCAGCGGCGCGGCGTGATCCTCACCGTGCTGGCCTCACTGGCCACCCGCTTCCAACGCTTCACCCTGGATAACCTCCTGTCCGAAGTCACTCGCTGGTGGGAGACCGGTCAGTCGATCTTTCAGCGAGAACTATCCGGACTCCTCCAACCGCATGCACCGCCCGTCCTCCCCGCGGAAACATGACACCGCTCGCCTGGCAGATTGTGGGAAAATAGACAGCTACGGTCCACCCCTCCTACCTCTCGTTTGGAAACCTGCTGGACGAAGCGGGCCGCGACAACGTGAGTGTATTCCTCTCGTCCACGACAGACGAGAAGTTTCGAGTTCTGTCCGTCGCCGAGCGGTCGCACGCGATCCAGATCGAGCCAGAGATCGATTCCACAAGCGAAGCCCGCCAGCATCGGATCGACTTCAAGAGGCCAAGGGGTGGAGGGACGGGCGTGGCCTCGATGGGCCGTCCCAGGCGCTTTTTGTCCGGGATAATTCAGGTCCAGACCACAAGCAAGCTTCGCCCGCTTGTCGAAATCCCCTGGTCCGCGATGCTTGATGCCCCGGCGGAGCGTCCCGCGACAAACGGCCTCCGCAGGTAGGCTCCAGGGCCGGCTTTTGATCAGCGTCACTTTTCACCAAGCCAGAAGGAGGTTCCCATGAAGGCTCTTGCTGCCCTGTCCACCGCCGTTCTTCTTTGCCTGTTCGCGGTCTCGCGTACCGCGATCGCCCAGGGTGGCGAGGGCTACATCTGCGGAGGCCCGCAACCCTTCTGCCCCCCGGAGTACTGTAAGCCTTTAGTAGGTAAATGCCCCGACAATCCGGGCCAGAACTATAACTGGGTTTCCCAGGCCTCCGCCGGCGACCTCTACGTCTGCTTCCCAGGAGGCTCCAGCTGCGTCATGGTCGCGAATGACAACGTGACGTGTGGGTACTACTACTACGTGACGAAAACCCAGCAGGGGGTTTGCTCGAACAAATGCGGGGAATACTCGTATGAGGTGCTCAACTGCGCGCCCCTCTCGTGAGTGCCATAGACGGCCCGGCGCCCGCGTGCGCTGCGTGGAGGGCCACGAACCAGCGCGGGCTCGGGCGGCTCGCGGAACGCGCGCCCGGGGTATCGGCTGTGGGTCCTTCCGCCGGCCGTGACAGACGCGCGGATCGGGAGTTTGCTCCCCTCTTACCGGGCTGTGCACCCGAGCATGAGAGACGCCGCCCCTCAAGATACAGATTCTAAGGTCCGCAGGCGATTTCCGCCTGGGCATTGGAGGTGACATGGTGCCGCTTTTGATCCTTGCCGCCGTTCTGGGGCACGAGCCGGCAGACAGGATGCAGCAGATTGACTTCCTGCGCCTTTCGTACAAGGCGAACAAAGATGCATTTGCATATGGGACCTTTCGGTTTGAGTACACGAAGGGATCCTGTGCGAGCGTATCGGACGCGGAGGCGGGGGTCTTCACCCGCTCCTTCAAGGAGAACGGCCTCTTGATCTTTGACGGGCAGAATTTCAGGTACGAACTCGTGCCCCGGCCGGAAGTCCTCGCGGCAGCCACGAGGCGTGTCGGTGACCACGGGATTTCGCGCTATATTATGGCCTTCCGCATGGTGACGGACGGCAAGGCCACCTTGCATGACCGTCTTTCCCCAGACGAAACGAAGACGGCTTTGAATCACATCGTGTGGATAGACCCGGGGACAGAGCTCCTGCGCAGTGACTTCCTGTTTCCGCTTTACCTCGGTGACGACAGTCCCCGCGCAGCCGACCCTTTCACTGAGCTCACGGAGTTCAAGAACGGAAAAGTCTCACTAGCCGAGCTGGACTTCGATTCCCGGCTAGACGGCCGGAAAGTATGCAAGTTCAGCGTGACCTGGAGCAACGGAAAGATCTCGTTCTGGATCGATGCGACCCGCGGCTACGTCCCGCTGCGGATACTGGACCATTACAACGCCGAGAAGATTGACAACCTCTACGAGTTCAGCGACGTGGAGGAGGTCCCGGGAGGTGGCTGGATCCCGCGCCGCATGTTGTTCACGTGGCACGAGGGAGCGTACACCGAGCGGATCGTGATCACCGAGATCGACGCTCAGCACAGACCACCGCAGTCCGCGTTCCGGCTCGATTTCCCCAAGCCGGTCACCGTACACGACAGGGTGAAGCGGGTCATCCACCCCCGGATGAAGAGCTGGAGCCTGCTGCGCCCTCCGACCGCGACCTCCCCGGGCGCTAGGCCGGCAATCCCGCCGAACTACGTTGCGCCGGCGGACCTCCCCGGCGAGATCGATGCCGGTCTTCCTTGGGGCATCATTGCCGCCGTGGGCGTGCTCCTTTTGCTCCCCGTCGCGGGGATCGTGATCCTCGAGCGGCGTCGGAGGGCGCCGGGAGCGTAGCACATGATCGCCGCGTCGACCGAACGATGTCCCCCATTCGCCGCGAGCAGAGGAGGGTGGAGGGACGGGCAGAGCGGCCGAGAGGCGTTCGCCTCACGCCTGCGAGGTTTCACCCTGATCGAGTTGCTCGTCGTCATTTCCGTCATCGGCATCCTGATCGGCTTGCTCTTGCCCGCCGTCCAGTCGGCGCGCGAGGCGTCGCGGAGGGCCCAGTGCGTGAGCAACCTCAAGCAGATCGGCCTCGCGCTCCACGCCTATCTCGCACAGCAGGGGACCTTCCCAGGCATTGATCTCAAGACACAAACGTTTCCTCGAACGGGCCAGTTCATATCGACGTACTTTTACAGTCCTGTCGCGAGGATGCTGCCGCAGCTTGAGCAGACGCCGCTGTATAACGCCATCAACTTCTCGTTCCCGCCCGTTGAGGGCGCTTCCCCCAACCGGACGGCGATGACGACGAGCCTGGCGCTGCTCCTCTGCCCCTCCGACAGCCAACCGCCGGTTCCGGGATATGGCCGCGTGAACTATCGCTTCAGCCTTGGGCCCACGCCCCTTTGGGCAGCGGGAAGCTACTGTCCTTCGTCTCAGTCAGGCCCGTTCACGGTTCACGTGGCCTATTCGCCGGCGGAATTCACGGACGGGCTCTCGGCGACTGTGGGCGTGTCAGAGCGGCTCGAGGGGGATTGGATCAAGGGGCCTTTCAAGCTGGGTGGGGATTACGTTTACCTCACGACGGCGATACCCCCGGGGATTACCCCGGCGCTCTACGATCCAGACCAGGCGGTCCGCTATTGCGCTAGCCTGCCACTCACTCTACCGCAGGAGTCGCGCGGAGGCGAAAGCTGGCTCCTCTCCGGCTTGCATTTCACGGACTACAACCACTGCGCGACGCCCAACATGAGGATTCCAGACTGCTGTCTCAACAGCGCGGACTTGCAATTGCTACTGGCGCGAATTAACGAGCAGGGCGTTTTCAAGGCGACCAGCTACCACCCTGGCGGCGTCAACGCCCTGCTCATGGACGGCAGCGTACGTTTTTTCACCGACGGAATCGACCTGCGCGTCTGGCGCGCCGTGTCGACCCGCAATGGAGGCGAAGTTGTCCAGTTCTGAGGTTCGGCGGTGTTCATCGATCCGTGGGGAGGAAGAATGATCCGGGGTAGGAAGCTCGGTGCCTCTCCCAGCGCGCTGGCCGCCGTGCTGATGGGCGTGCACGCCTCCCTGCTGCTTGTGGGAATGCGGTACAATTTCGTCACGTATGATGATGCCGCACATATACCCGCCGGAATCTCCCACTGGGAAACGGGAGATTTCACGTTGTATCGCGCCAACCCTCCCCTCTACCGGATGCTGGCGGCGTTGCCGGTTATGCTGTCTCGACCCTACACAACGTACACTCACGCCGATCACAAGCCAGGGGCGCGGTCCGAGTTCCTTATCGGCCACGACTTTGCCGAGGCGAACGCGTCGAAGTATTTTGATCTGGTTTGCCTGGCCCGCTTGCCCGGAGTGGCATGGTCACTGCTGGGTGCCTGGATTATCTACCTCTGGTGCCGCGATTTGTATGGCGGCTGGGCCGGTTGTCTCGGCGTCGCCATTTGGGCACTCGACCCGACCGTGCTGGCCTTCGCCGGCGTAGTCACATCCGACGTTCCGGCCGCGGTCGCCGGGCTGGCAGCGACCTACGTCTTCTGGCGTTACCTGCGGAGCGGCTCGTGGCAGCTTGGGCTCTGGTCGGGCGTGCTGCTCGGCGTCGCGCTGCTCACGAAGTTCACCATGCTGGTGCTGTACGCTGCATGGCCGTTGATCGCGCTGCTCCATTTCCTGGGCCGACGCAGCGGAGGCAGCCGGGTGGAGGGAGGCAATCGCTCGACAACCGGAGCGAGTGATACTGCGGCGAGCGCCTGGGCCATTCTCATACTCAGCTTGTGCGTCATCAACCTGGGTTACTTCTGCCGGGACACGTGTCACAGACTGGGCGATTTTCCCTTCGTCAGCAACGCGCTGGCCGGGCCGCCGTCGGTATCGGAGCCCGCTCCTTGGGGAAACCGGTTCCGTGGCACCTGGATGGGCTCGCTTATCGTGCCCGTTCCGGCCGATTACCTGCTGGGTATCGACGTGCAGAAGAAAGACTTTGAGGTCGGGATGCCAGCGTACCTGGCCGGAGAATGGCGCGACCGCGGCTGGTGGTACTACTACATCTACGCCCTGACGGTGAAGGAACCTCTGGGCACGCTTGCTCTGGTCCTGTGGGCACTGGCCCTGACGCTCACGCGCCATCCCGGTTCGGCCCGCTGGTGGGACGAGGCAACGCTGTTCGTGCCGGCCGCGGCCGTGTTCATTCTGGTGAGCTCGCAGACCGGCATCAACCAGCACATGCGCTACATCCTGCCGTTTTTCCCATTTGTCGCGGTCGCCACGGGCAAGCTCGCCCACTTCCTGAGTCCGGGTCATCGCCTGGCTCGAGTTCTCGTCATCGGTCTGCTTGTCTGGTCCGCCTTCAGCAGCATGCGCGTGTTCCCACATTCATTGTCCTACTTCAACGAGGCCGCCGGCGGCCTCGAGAGAGGCCACGATCACCTCGTTGACAGCAATATCGACTGGGGCCAGGATTTGCTGGCGCTTCGGGACTGGTATCGGCAGCACCCGGAGGCCCGGCCCTTCGGCCTGGCCATCTTCCACTCTATTGATCCGCGGATCTTCGGTATCGACTACCGGCTGCCACCGCTCGGCCCCGACATGCGGGATTCAGATGAGAATGGGACCGACGAGCCCGATGATACGGCCCAGCTCGGCCCGCAGCCAGGCTATTACGCCGTGAGCGTCAATCTCCTGCGCGGGACCAAGATCAGCGTGTCAACGGGACGGGGAGGATGGACTTATATCGGCAATCATGATTCATTCACATACTTTCAATACTACCGGCCGATCGCCCGCGCAGGCTACTCGATTTACATCTACCACATCACGCCGGAAGAGGCGGAACGCGTCCGGCGGATGATGGCGGAGACGCGGCAGCGGCTTGCTCATTCTCCCAAAAACACGCGATGATACACCGCACACAGCACCGTGTCGGCCGGCTCGCTCGCGGGCAGGCCGAAGCGGTCGCGGAGCGGGCCGGCCAGGGGCTCGGCGATCTCCTCGCGCAAGGCCCCGCCGAAGCGGTGCCGGCGGCGGACATAATCCGAGAGTGCCCGCGCCAACCTCGAGCCGGCGGCGATCCGGATCGGCAACCGGTCGAGGAGAGCCCGCGCCCGCGGGTCCTTGATCCGGATCAGGCCCAAGCGCGGACGGCGATCTTCCACGATCACCAACGTTCCCGCGGCCAAATCGCCCAGGCGCTGAAACTTGCGGGTCAGGAGCATGCTCGACAGGCCGATCAGGAAGCAGAACGGGATCAAGCCGTCCACCGCCCCCACCAGGTTGCGCAGCACCGCCTGGGCGCCGGTGATCGGCACACCGCGCTCGGAGACCACGCGCAGGCTCATCGACCGCTTGCCGGGCGTCTGGCCATTGAAAACCCCTTCGCAGAACGCACCGTAGCCCCAGGAGATCACGAAATACGCCACCAGCGCCAGTCCCATGCCCGACGACGACCCCCACGCCAGGAACTGGGCGACCATGTAACTGCCAATGACCAGCGCCGAGATCAGGACCAGGTCGATCAGATAGGCGGTGAAGCGGCGGAACGGTCCGCCCAGGGGATAGGCGAATTCGATGCGCTCCGGCGTCAGAAGACGGACCACCGCATCGATGGGTTCCGTCGCATCGTCAGCGGTTGGTGATCGCACGAGAGGCTCTCCTGGCTATCCGGCCTGCGCGGGTTGCTGGAATCGTCACTCCGATCGCTCGTGCATCGTAACGCGGGCCGGCGGCGCGGGGCAAACGGGGATTGGGCTGCCTCCCGGTTTTTGGTCCACCTGAAACGGGAGTCCTCCAGAACGAATGTAAATACGAGTATATTGAGCTGTCTTTTTGCGGTTGACGACTCC
>JBMFUH010000319.1:0-7298 GCA_049966735.1 Isosphaeraceae bacterium | reverse complement strand
GGGCGAGCGGCTGCACCGCAAGCTGGGACCGATTTCGCTCATGTCGCTGGGCATCGGCTGCACCATCGGCACCGGCCTTTACGTCTCGACGGGCATCATCGCCCGCGACGTCGCCGGGCCGTCGCTGATGATCTCGTTTCTCCTGGCGGCGATGGGCTGCGGACTGGCCGCGCTTTGCTATTCCGAGCTGGCCAGCATGGTTCCCGTGGCCGGCAGCGCCTATACCTACGCCTACGCCACGCTCGGCGAGCTGGTCGCTTGGATCATCGGCTGGGACCTGATCCTCGAGTACGCCATCGGCTCGTGCTACGTGGCCAACGGCTGGTCCAGCTACTTCGACTCGTTCCTCCAGCACGTCTTTCACGTCCAGCTTGATCCTCGGCTGCTCTTTCCTCCCTGGAACTACGACGTGCAGAAGGGACAGTTCATCATCCAGTACGTGACGCTGCACGACGGCTCGCGGGTGTTGGCATGGTTGAACCTGCCCGCGGTGGTCATCACGTTGATCCTCACGGCCGTGCTGGTTGTCGGCATCAAGGAAAGCGCGGGATTTAATGCGGCGATGGTGATCCTCAACGTGGGTGTGGTGCTCACTGTCATCGGCTTTGGAGCGGCGTATGTCGACCCGGCCAACTGGCATCCCTTCCTGCACAAGGACACCGGCTACAGCGGCATCGCGCTCGGCGCGGCACGCATCTTCATCGCCTACGTCGGCTTCGACTCGATCTCGACCCATGCCGAGGAGGCGCGCCGACCCCAACGCGACCTGGCGCTGGGCATCATGGGGGCGCTCTTGACCTGCACCGTGCTCTACGTGGCGACCGCGGCCGTGCTCACCGGTATGATGCCTTACTCGCGGATCAACGAGGCCGCCCCGCTAGCCGCGGCGTTGCAAAGCAAGGGCTTGAGCTTCGCGGGAACCATGGTCACGATCGGCATTCTGGCCGGCATGACCAGCTCCCTCTTGGTCGGCAACCTCAGCCAACCGCGCATCCTGCTGGCGATGGCTCGCGACGGCCTTCTGCCCCTCTCGTTCTTCGGCGCGGTCCACCCCCGGTTCAAGACCCCCTGGAAATCGACGATCCTGGTCGGCGTGGTCGTCGCCGGGGGCGGGGCGCTGGCGCCGTTGGGCTTTCTGGCCGACCTGGTGAGCATCGGCACCCTGTTCGCGTTCGTGATTGTCTCGTCCGCCGTCTGGATTCTCCGGATCACCGATCCGGACATCCCGCGCCCTTTCCGCGTGCGGTTTGTTCCGCTGGTGTCGATACTCGGCGTGCTGGTCAACGGCGGACTCATGTTCTCGCTGGGCCGCGACAACTGGATCCGGCTCCTTCTTTGGCTGGTTGTGGGCCTGACCATTTATCTCGGCTACGGCCGGCATCATTCCGTGCTCACTCGCAAGCTCGCCGCGCGCAATGACGAAGTCGGCCCGGCCCTCGCCGTTGCCAGCCCCGTCACCCAGGATTGATCGATCTCCCCGGAAACCGGACAATTGTCTTGGGGGAGACACCAACATGAACCGGAAGCGATACTTGCCGATGCGCCTATGCGCGGGCTTGCTCATGCTGCTGGCCGCGCCCGATCGATCAATTGCCAATCCGCCGGGTGATTCATCCTCTCACATCACGCGCATGACCGTCGCGCCAGGCGAATCGCGGACCTGCCCGCTGGGAGAGTTCGCCGCCGGCCAAACGTATCGAATTCTGGCGAACATCGATCAGGCCCGGATCGACCCGCGAGAGCGCGTTCATCTGGAGCTGACTGGCGCTGGATCGGATCGCATCTCCAAATTGCTCCATGCGGGCGACCCCGACGTGTTCCTGTCGCCGCGGCCCTCTGCTGGTGGTCCAGTCCGCATCGTCTTGACGCGGGGTCGCGATTCGGGGAGTGCTCCGCTTCCCGTCCGCGTTGTGTGGCGCGAGCTGCCTCTGGCCGATTCCGATCGCGCGGCGATCGAGGCCGAACCCAACGACTCGTGGCGTCAGGCTTGCCCGTTGCGCCTGGGTCGCGATGTCTACGGGACGGCGGATGATGTGGATTACCTGAACAACACAAGCGAGGGCAAGTCGGGTCTCGACTGGTTCCGCTTCAAGGTGGATTCGGCATCGCCCATCCTGGTCTACTTCCAGCTTGATCTGCTGGACCGCGACGTCTCGGCCAACTTGCGGGTGTACACGGTGGATCCGAAGACCGGCGAGCCGCGCCTGTATCTGGCCGGCAAGGACCCCATGGAGATCATCCACGATCGCGAGCGGGAGCGTTACTCCAAGCACATCAGCCGGACGTTCACGAAGGGAACCTATTACCTCGAGGTCAACGCCAACCATCCGGCCTACATCCTGCGGACCAGGGTCTTGCCCGTTCCTCCGTACGACGACCCGGCGGCTGCCGTGGAAGCCGGGATGCACTACATGATCAACGCCGGCGACGCCTGGTTCGCCCAGGTGCCGCGCGAAGGGAACATCTTCGTCCGGGCCAATAACATCCACGACACAGCCATGCGCTGTACCGGCTGCCATGCGTCGAGCTTCCCCACCGAGGCCGGCCTGGCCGCCCACAAAAGCGGTTACCCGATCCGATCCAAGTCGAACTTCCAGTACGTGATGGACCGGATCGCCAACTCGATCACGCCGCTTTACAGCGACGACGGCCTGTACTGGCAGCGGTTCATTGCCGTTCCGCTTCAGGCCCAGGGGCTACAGGGAGCGATCCTGGCCGACTACGAGCGCGAGGTGACCGGCCGCCAGTCGGCCGCGCTCGAACGCTTCGGCCCGTTCCTCAAGGCGTCGTGGGCCGGTAGGAAAGACATGCCGGACGACGAGAACAACAACGTCATCCCGCTGGACAGCAAGTTCGGCATCGCCTGGCGCGACTGGAAGGTGTTGACCGAGCTGGCCCGGCGAACGGGACGCCCCGAGGACGCTCGCGTAGCCGCGCGCCTGGCGGAGATCCTGGGCCAGCGCGCGGCCGACAGGCGAGCCGAATCGCTCCAGGATCGACTGCACCGGTTGCACGCCTGGATGTTGATCGATCGCGAGAAATTCGCCAACAAGATCAAGCGCGAGATCGGCGCTCTGCTCGAGCTCCAGAACGCCGACGGTGGCTGGCATGAAAGCGACGAGGGCCCCGGGCCCAGCGCCGTGTACGTCACGGGCCAGTTCGTGTTCACACTTCTGGAACTGGGTCTGCCTCGCGACCACCCGGCCATCGCCCGGGCCTTGCATTACCTGCTGGCCCAGCAGCAAGACTTCGGCGGCTGGTTCCAGACGACAACACATGAAAACTTCCGCACGCCGATGCGCGAGACGCGGTACGCCGTCATGGCGCTGGCGCGGGCGTTTCCCAGACCTGGTGCACCGCTAGAATCGTGGGGCAACCGCGACGACGGCCCCGCGCGGCCGCCTCGGACCGATTCCCTGGTTCACACACTCGACGACCTGGAGAACCTCTGGGATGTGCCCGCTGCCGAGCAGCCGCGCTACGCCGCCGAGATTCCCCGACTCCTGGCCGATGCCGATCCGCGGGTTCGCGCGACGGCCGCGGCGTGTCTCGGACGGCTGGGACGTCCCGAGGCGGTCGAGCCGCTGGTGAAGTGCCTGGGCGATCCGTCGAAGATCGTCTGGCGCGCGGCGGCCTGGGCGCTGCGCCGGCTGGGAAACGAGGGGATCGGCGTCGACGCGATCAAGGCGGCACTTCAAGATCCGGACCCGCGCGTGCGCCGGGGGGCGACGCGGATCTTTGCCTATCAGTTTTACGGGATGGACAGCCGGCTTGACCTCGCCGAACGATTGATCGAGCTGACCGCCGACACCGATCTCTGGACCCGCCTCCAGGCCCTGCGCACCTTGCGGCAGTGGTTTTACCGCACGGCCGACACGGGATTGCGGCGGCGGATCATCGCCACCTACCTCGCGCGCATGGCGCAGGCGGACGTTCCGGTGATCCGGAAGAACCTGAGCGAGGGACTGTACATCATGCTCGACGAGAACCTGGGAGGCGGCGTGAGCCTGCAAAAGAACATCGCCGAACTGCCCGAGGCCCTGCGGCCGGGAATTCTCCAGGCGCGGCAGGACGTCGAGCGGGACGTGCTGCTCACGCCGCTCCTGAGGGCGCTCGAAGCGGGAAATCCGCTCCAGCGAGCGGCCGTGCTCCAGGCGTTTGACGGCTCATTCTTCAAGGGCCGTTCCTACGCCCGCCAACCTTCCAACACGCTCGACGTGGGCAACGACCGGGAGTTCGGATTTCTCTACGAGCCGCCGCTGGATCTGGTGGAGCGGACGTTCATCCGTTTGCTGGAGACGTCGCGCCAGGATTCCGCTCACACCCGGCGCCAGGCGATCCAGCTTTGCAGCTTCTTCAAGATTCCCGACCGGACCGAGAATGCAGCGATCCAGACATACTTGCTTGAGGCACTCGACGATCCGGATGCGACAGTCCGCGAGACGGCCCGTTCCGTCGTGGGGCGAGAGCTTGCCTTGAGTGGTGCCGAAAAGGACCCGCAACGCGTGCGCGCGATCGCGGCCATCTTGAGCGGTGACAAGTCAAGCGCGAACCGGGCGAGCGTGCTCGGGGCGATCGGCCGTAACCCTCGGCTGGGCGATCGGCCGGAGATCAAGGCCGCGATCATGGGTCTCTTGCATCGCGATGATGCCGCCGGATTGCTTCTGCCCGTCCTGGGCCGGTCCGATTTCTCCGATGCGCAGCGGCTGGAGGTGCTCGATCGCGGCTGGGAGCGGCTTGATCACGAGGCGCGTGGCCGTGCGCTCGATCTTCTGTTTGCAAATCCCGAGCTGCTCGACCGGGCCGAACCGCCGGCCCGGGCTCTCGCCCTTTTGCGCAAGGCGGCGACGGACCCGTCGGCGCAGGTCCGCGAGCGGACACTCACCGGCTTGAGTGCCCTGCCATCATTCTGGTCAAGCCGCAGCGCGGCGCAAATGCTCCTCTTCGCGCTGGCTGACGACGCGCCGGCAATCCGCAAGCTGGGGCTGACCCTCTCGGCCTCGAAGAGCACGTTCTGGAAACGGGCCGATGCCCTGGAACATCTCGCCCGCCTGCTCATTGATCCCGACGCCAACGTCCGATCGGCAGCACTGGACCTGGTGAAGCATCATCGCCTGGTGCCTCAGCATCCCGCGCTGGCGCGGAGGGTCAAGGCATTGGCCGACGATCCAAACCTCCAAGACCGTGCCCTGGCGGTTCTGCGGGCCGCCGGTGTCGAGCCTTCCAGTGTCAAAGCCGATGTGCCCCTGAGCCGTCCGCGGCTGCCCAGCCTGGCGACATTCCGCCGCACGGTCAACCCGCTTTTTTACCAGGCGGGGGATGATACCTACGCCTGCGCCCGCTGCCACGGCAATCACCGGATTCTCCGGATCGCCCAGGCCGAGCCCGGTCGCGAACTGACGGGCGATCAGCTCATGATCAACTACAACTCCGCGCTCAAGGTGGTGAACCTGGGCGAGCCAGAGCTGAGTCTCCTGCTCAAGAAGCCGCTCAGTCCCGAGGGCCAGGGAGGGGCCGACGAATCGAGCCCGACCGGGCTGACGCACGTCGGCGGCCCGCGCTGGAGTGGGCCCGATCACCCCGAGTACAAGGCCATCCTCGCCTGGATTCGCGAGGCGAGCGTTGGGCCCGCCGGCGATAGGGAACCGTCTCACTGACCGCCGACAGTCTCGCGCGAGTGACGGGCCCGACATGCCCCGTACCCGTCATTGCTTCTTTTGCCTCCGCGGCCTGAGCGAAGTCAATGGCCTGCCGGCAATGAGCGCCGTCGAGGTAGCGGTGAAATGAGGGGGGCGGGAAAGATCAGCACGATTCCGTGCCCGCGGTGGTAGAATGACAGAGAGTCGAGACTTTCTGATGAAGTCACCAGCCTTTCCGAACGGGATTGATGCATATGCTCACATACCGTGCGATGTATAAGTTTGTGGACGGAGGCGTGCACGCCGAGGTGCTCGATTTTCCCGGTGTCATCACGTTCGGGGCGACAGAACAGGAGGCTCGCCGCCTGCTTGCCAGCGCCCTGGTGGACATGGCGGAGACGAACCTGCTGCTGGGTGAACCGCTGCCTCGTCCCGATCCCGACCGTACCGACCCGGAATCCGATCTCGAGGAGCCCATCCATCTGATTCTGACCGCAGCATCTCGAGTCCAGCTTGTACCCTCGGGAGCGGGCTCATGAAACGGCGGGATCTGTTGCGGCACCTGGTGCTGCACGGCTGCCATTTCGTCAGGGAGGGCGGAGAGCATTCGATCTGGGAAAACCCCGCGAACCGTCGTCGGACCTCCATACCAAGGCACCGCGAGATCCCCGATTTCACGGCCCTGCGCATTTGCAAGCAACTGGAGATCCCGGATCCAGAAGGCTGAACACGAGGGTGAATCGAGCGACCCCGCCCGGCAAGACGACCTCTGCGGTCGCCAGGCTCAGTAACTCGAGACTGGCGCGGCACAATGCGACAAAGCAACCGTCCCGAACTACATGCGGCCGAGGCCGATCCATTTGGAATGGGCGGTTCAACTGCTGAGCTCGTTCTGGGTAACCAAGGGGCCGAGCGGCAATCCGACCTCTCGTGAGGGGTGCAACGAGGCGTGTCCAGTGGTATGCTAAAAGGTGAAGGTCGGTTCGGCCGTGAACGTCTTGAAGCACCGTCAAGAAGCTAGATTCGGAGAGCCAACGATGACGGCATTGCTCGCACTTGCGGTTGCCCTGGGGATCTATGGAGAGGACGAAACCACCGCTGAGCTGGAAAAGCTCCAAGGCACATGGACCCTGGTGGCCATGGAGGTCGATGGCGAGGAGTTCCCGGCCGAGGATCGCAAGGACTGGACGTCCGAATATGCGGGCAACAGGCTGACTTTACGCGCGGGAGAGACAGTGCGACGTCGCGGCATCATCTCGCTGGATCCGTCACGAAACCCCAAAGCGATGAATACCTGGGACATTACGAAGGATGGACCCTTCGAGGACCAAACCCTCCCCGGAATCTACGAGATCAGCGGCGACAATTTGAAACTCTGCTTGGCCCGGCCCGGCAATGAAAGGCCGAAGGAATTCACAACGTGATGCTATCTGCCCAGGAAAGAAATCAGTCGTTTCGCCTCGCCACCTCTCCCTTGCTTGCTTCGGCGCGGGCCATTAGAACCAAAGGTAGAAAGACAACTTCGCGCACGGCCGCGGAACTCCGATTGTTCGCAACCCGGGAGGTTGACATGTCCGACGAGCTGAACCGGCGTGGTTTCATGGAATCTTCGGGACGCGTGGCGGCGGCTACCGCGGCGACGTGGTCGGCGCTTCATCC
>JBMFUH010000318.1:0-7308 GCA_049966735.1 Isosphaeraceae bacterium | reverse complement strand
GTCTTATGCCGATGCGAAATGGAGTGCGTGAGTGTGTGTGAATAATCCGGGTTAGCCAGTCTCCACGCGATCACGGTTTCCACTCGCGCCGCCCTCAGGCGCGAGTTCGGCGATCGATCTGACTATGGTAGCCTCGCGCCGGGGTGGGTAAAATCTCCAGGAGCCACGCGCTTGGGGCTTCAAGGGACGGCCGCTGGGTGCGCCTGGCCTTCGGTCTGAGCTTTCCTGGCGAGTCGTCATCCTGACTCGAACGAATTTCCCGTCCCGTCCTGTTTCCAGACTCCGGGGAGATAATCGCACATGACACCCCCCCTGAATCGCCGTGAGTTCCTCGCGCAGGCGACAGCCTCCGCGACCCTGGCTGCAACCGCCGGTTCGACACTGGCGGGTACTGTCCGCAACACGGTCACGCTGCCCAAGAACCCGACCGACAAGGTGCCTCTGGGCAAGACCGGCATCCAGGTTTCGCTGGTTGGCATGGGGACCGGAACCGTCGGTTCGGGTCAGGCCAGCAACCAGACTCGCCTGGGCGTGAAAGGTTTCACGCGGGTCGTTCGCCACGCGATGGACAAAGGGGTATGCTTCTTCGACGTCGCCGATCAGTACGGCTCGCACGCCTATCTGCGGGAGGCCCTCAAGGGCATACCGCGCGAGCAGTATGTGATTCAGACCAAGACCCACGCGCGGAACGTCGCGGATGCGCGGAGCCATCTTGAGCGCTACCGGATGGAACTGGGCGTCGACTACATCGACATCGTCCTCTTGCACGCCATGACCAAGGACGGCTGGCCGGCCGAAAACCCGGGCTCGATGCAATACCTGATGCAGGCCAAGGAAGAGAAGATCATCCGGGCCCACGGCACAAGTTGCCACGGCATGGACCCGTTGCGGACTTCCGCCCGAACTCCGTTCGTGGAGGTTGACCTCGCCCGGATCAACCCCGAAGGGCTGATCATGGACGATCGCAAGCCCGACGAGGTCGCCTCGGTTCTCGAGGAGATGCATAACGCCGGCAAGGGAGTGGTGGGCATGAAGATCCTCGGCGAGGGCCGGATCAAGACCCCCGAGCGCATCGACGCCTCGCTCCGTTATGTGCTGGGGTTGGGAACGGTGAGCGCGTTCGTCGTCGGCTTCCAGAGTCCCGAGGAGGTCGACGACATCGTCAAGCGGACCGGCGATGCAATCACCTTCTTGAAGTCGTGAGAGAATTGACCTGCACGCTGGTTCGAACGCTCCGTTCGTAATGTGGATTGTTGTCTTGCGGTAGGTCGGGCTTTCCAGCCGGACGGCACAACCAGCCACGTGGAAAGCCCGATTGCATCTCCCCGTGCTCATCCTCGACATGACCGCTAATCCGCTCGCAACCCGCGAAGCCTGCCCAATCAGCGCAGGGCGGGTTGGCACGCGGAGCCTTCTCTTGCCAGTTGTTGAATATCATCGCGCGAAACTGTGACATTCCGTGACATGGCCTGGTCCGGCGCCTCACGGTCTCGAAAATCTGGTCCAGAGTGTGACATTGTGTGACGTGGCCTGGTCCGGCGCCTCACGGTCTCGAAAATCTGGTCCAGAGTGTGACATTGTGTGATCTTGTCCAATGTTAACCCGGATTTTCCTAGACACAATCTCGACGTCGAACCGTCGCGCCCGGTCAGCGCAGCCGTCTGGGCCTCGATGACCCAAGGCAGCCTCGCCCGCCAGGGCGGGCAATCGTGGAACGGAATTCATTCCGTTCTACCGAAGCGCGGGACGGGAGGTTGTTTCACGTCCGTTCCTGATCCGAGGCCGATTTGCCAAAGAGCAACGGATTATTCCATTTGGAGTATGCGGTGTTTTTTTGCAAATGATTCACATTTCCCTGACATTCCTCACATCTACCCGACTTCCAACCCTCCCATCCCGCTTAACTCATAATCCTACTCTTACTCGTACTCCTGCTCCTACTCTCGCCCCGCCGTCACGCCATGAGGTCTGCGCCATGGGGGCCTCTCGCCCAGGCGCAAAACTCGCCCAGAGCACGCAGCGTCCTTCGGCATGACCGAGGCGATCATGGAACAACGAGGGGGGAAATGTGGCTCTCACCCTCCCGCCAGCCATCCGTAACAATACCTGGACCAAGGGGAAACTGAAAACAAGACCCGACCCGCAGAGCCTCCATTCAGGCGTCAAGCCGTGGTCGCACGTCAGGCTCAACCTGGTAACCGCTGGCCAGGGCGTTGGTCATGTTGAAGAGCCCGGCGATGGCCATGACCTCGCCCAGGGTTTCCGGGTCGACGCCCAGCTTGCGCAGGGCCGCGGTGTGCGAGTTGATGCAGTAGGGGCAGCCATTGGTCGCTGAGACGGCCAGCGCGATCATCTCGCGGGTCGCCGGATCAAGCCGGGAAACGCGCCCGGTGGCTTCGGGATGCATCAGCGACTTGAGGCTCGTCCAGACGACTTCAAGCTGAACCGGATTGGTCGCGAGGACCTGCCAGAATCGAGGCACAAAATTGATGTTCTTGGTCCGCTTGATGTCCGCGAAGATCTCGGCGACCTTGCCGGTCGCTTCAAGTTCCTCGACGGGACGGACGGTGGCGGGGGGAGAACTGGTTCCGATCGTAGTATGGGGCATGGTATTTCTCCTCGCATGTCAGCATAGCGTAAGATACACCACGATGCTTACTGTGTTCGAACATGAGTTTTCCTACATCCCGGGCCTCGCCTATGCAATCAAAGTTCCTCCGATCGCTTGTGAACCGGCGCATGGTTCGATGGTCCATCTGGCTGGCGGTTGGCCTTGTGTTCTGGCTGTGCGTGTCATCGGTCGTCGCGTTCCGCCTGACAAGGCGTGCAAGGCCGCGGTTTGATGAACCGGCCCCGCGCGTGGCGTGGGGACCGATCGAGGAAGCGCGGTTGCACACGCGTGACGGCCAGGAGATCGGGGCATGGTTCGTGGAGGGGGAGTCGGCGGCCCCAACGGTTCTCGTACTGCATGGAAACAAGGGGAGCCGCGGGAACTCGTTGAAACGGGCGGAGTTTCTGGCCCAAGCCGGCTGCGCCGTGCTCATGATCTCGTTGCGGACACACGGCGATTCCACGGGCGACTACAACGACATTGGCTATAGCGCCCGGCAAGACGTGATCGCCGCGGTGGAGTTTCTCGAACGGAAACGGCCACGCTGCTCGATCGTCGTGCTGGGAACCTCGCTCGGTTCCGCGGCGGCCGTGTTCGCGTCGGCCGAACTGGGTCATCGCGTGCAAGGCTACATCCTGGAGAGCCCCTATCAGGATCTGAAGACTGCCGTCTGGAACCGGACCCAGACCTATCTGCCACCGGTGCTCGCACAGATCGGTTATGCGGGGCTGCGGCTCGTCGGCCCGGCCTTTCTGCCGCAACTCGTCGCCATCGCTCCCGTGCGGGCCATCGAGGGAATCCCCTCCGACGTGCCCGTCTTCATTCTGGCGGGAGCAGCCGACCCGCTGGCCCGCCCGGCAGAGGCCAGAGCACTCTGGCAGCGCGTCTCCAGCCACGGCCGATTGCTCCTCTTCCCCGGAGCAAACCATAACAACCTATTCCCGTCCGCACCGGCAACCTACAAGAAAGAGGTACTGGAGTTCTGCCGATCGATACCAGGGAAAGAGCATGCTGGAAGCGGGCCACAGCGTTAAAGCTCCTCAAGGAACGAGAGCTGCCTGCTCTTGGGCAGCGGCTCCTCGTGGCCGACGTGGTCGAGTTCTCGCTCCACGAGTCGCGCGATCAGTCCGATGTCCGCGATGGACCGGACGCTGGTCAGAAGCTGGCCGAAGAGTACGATCTTGCGGTCGTTCCGAGACAGACGGAAGCCGGCGTCGCGCAGCCTGCGCAGCTTCGCCTTGGCCGACTCCAGCGCCTTCTCGGCGGAAGGCCGCACCCGGCCGGCCGCGCTGGCCCTTCGGCACACGATAATGATGTCGAGTTGGATGGGTTCCTTTGCCTGGGACTTCGGCGTGGCCACGGACAGCTCCGCCTTGACCGGCTGCGAGTTGACGACGACGAACCCCGCGCCGGTAATGGCAGCGGCGAGGGCCTTCCAGCCCTCGTTGCGCGAGTGATGGTAGGTGAACACCAGCAGGCCGTCTTCCTTGAGGATGCGACCGCACTCGCGGAAGACGCCCTCGAGCTTGAGGGCGAAGCTCTCGGCGTCGGAGTCTTGAACTTCCAACGAGATCCGCGTGGTCGTTTCTGGACCCACTTCCTGACTGGTGCCTAGCTGTTGCCAGGCGTGGAAGAAGTCCGCTAGCTCGGAGTAGTGGACATTGTCGAAGAACGGCGGATCTGTCACGACCAGATCGACGCCGCGGTCGGGAAGTTCGGTCGCGGCGGAGTCGCCGCAAGAAAGGTAAACGGCCCGCGGAGCGAAGCCGCCGGCTGTCGGCCATTTCTGCTCTATCCGGCCAGTGAACGGCGTCGAACAGATCAGGCTGGGGCGGCTCTTGGGCCCGTTGACCTCCGTGGGCGCGCCGCGGTATTGGATTGCGCGAAGCAAGCGGTTGCGGAACAAGGTCTGGAAAGATCCGGAACTCTTGGGCGTGCCCCAGACGTTCGCTTCGATGGGGGTGCGTTCAGGTTTCAGGATGTGATGCGAGAACATGTGCCGCACCGCGCCGGTTCCCTCGCCCTTATAAGATGCGAACAGGTTGTTGAATTCGAGAACGCCGGAGAAGAGCGTGAGTAGAGCCCCCCGCGTAGGCGCGTCATCCAGGCTGGCGATCGCAGCTCTGAGCCGCCCCAGTGCGAGCAGTTGGCGGTCGTTGAAGAAGTCGCGCCAGGTTCGGAAGGCGTAGCTCATGGCCTGTCGCGTGTTGTAGCCATTTTCGAGGGCAAGCGACGGTAGCAGAATTTGGCCTTGGGCCTCCTCGTATCTGAGGCGTTGTGTGCACTCGCGGTATGACTCCTGGTCTTCCTCAGTCGCGGGCAAATACTCCTTGCGGTCGTCCCGGCCCAAGACTAGCTTGCCGTAGAGCCGGAAGGCGGGTCGCGACCGCGACTTGGAGACGGCGTCAAGAATCGTGAAGGGGTGGGTACAGTGGCAACAGGTTGCCTTGGCCCCATGGGCCGGCCCTTTCTCAGGGTCAAACGACGCGCGGCACGTGGGACACACGGCCGTCTCCTGGCGATGCCAGCCGGGAAAAATGTCGCCGCATGAGGGGCAGAGAACCTGGACCACCCGCTTCTTATCAGGATAGGCGTTCCTGGCGATGACCCATGAGGGGAACAGGTCCACGGGTTGACCGCAGGCGGGGCAAGGCGCCTGCATCACCCAGAAGTAGTAGAGCACGTCGCAGGCGCGGCCCCGCGAATCCCGCGACGTATAGAGAGACTTCAGGTCCTTGCCAATGCTGTCCCTGAGATCCTCATAGGCGCGGAGTATCCTTTTTCGGTCCATCGGCCCCAGGGCGACTCGGACCGACTCTGCCGCCACGGGGTTGATGTCGCGGCCGCGAAGCCGAGTTTGTGGGCCTCGCCGACAGTCGTTCCGGAACCCATGAATGGGTCGAAAACGGCCAAGTGGGGAAAGGCGTGAGTCCGATAGAACTCGCCAGCAAGATCGGCATCGGCGGGGAGCACGCACCCTAGGAGGATTCCGCGGAACACGGAACCCAGGCGCTTGGCCCACCATTTGTGGAGGTGATAGATCGGACGGTGGACCTCCTTGCGCCAGCTCTCGCGCTCCGCGAGTCGCGAAAGGAATTCGAAGGCAAATTTGTCGGTCTCAATCAATCGCATGCGGGCCTTCCGCGGCTTCGCCGCTGGCTTCAAGGACGCCCATTCCCGTCCGCCGCGGGGCGCATCGCGACATTGCCCTGGGGCGATCCCCTCAACCGCCAGGCGCGGAAGCGGTGTTCACGGCCGGCTCCGGGGTTCGGTGCCTTCTCCGGTACGATCTCGTTCGTCTGGAGGTCGAAGGCATAGCCAACGATGAGTTGGGCCGCCTCAACCCGGCGAAGCTCTCCGACCTCCACATACTCGCTGCCCGCGTCCGTCGCCGCGGGGAGGATCAAGGTCTGACAATGAGCCACTCCGTCCGCGAGGCTGAACGGAGTGGGCACGACATACATTTTCCGGTCTCGGATGAGTATATCTCCGTAACTGCCGAATCCCTTGATGTTCTTGTTCTTGTGTCTGTACTCATGGTCGGCGTTCAGGAAGTCCCCATGGCAGATCACCAAGTCCAGGACGGGGTAGGTGTCGCCGTCGGGACTCTTGGGGTACCGCCCGAAGACATAGTAGACGGACCTGCCGTTGTGGACGCCCGACGGAGCCTGGCTATTGCTGTCGAAGCTCGCGTCGCGACCCGGATAGGCGAGCCCCTTGAGCTCGAATCCATCCGTTGTCTCGACCATCCGGAAGTCCGGGTAGCTGTTCCTGCCCCCTTGTTCGAAATGGAGCCCGCTCTGCCGCAACCGCTCTTTGAACCAATTCTGGAAATGGTATTCCTTGTCCTTTTCGCTCACTCGCTGGATCAGTGACCCGTTGCGGATTGCTTCGACACAATGCTGGAAAACGACCGGAACAACCATCCACAGGCCTTCGCCACCACCATGCTCTTCTTGAAACAAACGTTCACACAGTTTAGCAAGCGGCGCACACGCGAGGAAGTCGCAACCGCACAACGCTCGTCATGGGCCAGCTCAGAGCTATCTTGCCGGTGGCCTGATCCCGGTTACCGGCGGGGGCCGGGCCGCTGGCCGGTTGGTTGGTATCCGGCAAGTCCTCTTCCCCGTTCGTGGGGAAGAGGTTAGGATCGGCGCTCTTGATCCCGATCTCCGCGGAGCTTCGCGGAAATGGCCCGAGTACAGGGAGGTCTCGAGCCGATGCGTGTCACGCGCTCTTCGATTGCGATCCTGGTCGCGGCCGGACTGCTCTCCGCTCTCCTTGCGCCGCCCGCGGGGAGGGGAGAAGAACCAGCGAAATCTCCCCCGGCGAGCCTGCATGACGACTTTGAAACCCAAGGGATCGCCTGGGAGCGGGAGCATACCGACACCACGATTCATCTGATCGCACAGGAGCGGTCACCGCGAGCGGCGAATGATGGCAATCAGTCGGAGCGGTTCCAGTTCGAGGCTGATCCGGGGAGCCAGTTCTTCGTCAGCTATGCCCTGCCCAAGGTGCCGGTGACCGATGCGCTCACGTTGGCGATTCATGTGCGAGCCAACCGGTCCGGGGTGCAGGTTTATGGACGGGTGGTGCTGCCCGAGGACGTCGACCCCGAGACACGGGCGCCTTCCTTCCTCTTGATCCAGGGGACCATCTACGACCAAGTCGACCGCTGGCAACGGCTTGAAGTGACC